>NZ_JBPYDE010000009.1:0-159335 GCF_051847555.1 Psychrobacter sp. 1Y4
TCAGTGGTAAACCACTCTCCAATCACCCTTCCCTTTCGACTGGGTGGCATTATACGCGCTTTTAATAGGGGGTCAAGGGGAATTAAAAGTTTATTTTCATATAATCAATTATAAAAAAGTAATTCTATATTTATCAGCAGCTTGATTTAAAAAGCTATTTTTTATTCTTTCAATACTATTGATTAACTACATCAACTGATAAAGCCTACCATCTTTTAGATGATAGGCTCAAATATATGCATGCTTAATTAAAGACTGGCTTTAATCGAAGGTATAGCTTACTCCGACGTTTCCACCTTGTTGACTGCCGCTACCACCGAAAGCACTACTGATAGAGAAAAGTCCGTTTGATGTGGTGTAGCCTACGCCTAGAGCATATCCTGTTTCACCTTCCCACGTACCTCCACCAAGACCTACGCTAACTTTGCCAGAAACATTAGGATAACGTAGAGCACCGAATGCGAGTGCACCTGCAACTGCTGAATGAGTCTCTCCTTCGAGATCATCTATTCTTCTATCTGTATAGCCCATTGCTTCAGCACGATTTTGGTTGAGCTGAGAGACATTCACTGCATCATTTGGATTGACACCAGCGGCGACATTGGTGATTCGGCGTTGAGTGTTTGTATTACCTACCGATACCGTATTGTCCGCTGTTGATTGTGAGTTTGCTCCTAATGCAACAGCATTGCTATGAGTTACGCTGCTATTAGCACCGATAGTTACTGCGTCTGTGGCTTGAACGTTCACTGACTCACCGATAGCGACAGAGTTTGAAGCGTTAGTCGCGTTCGTAAAGGTTGGTGTACTATTGGGACCAACTGTTACCGCTGTAGCGCCAACGGTAGCATTGCTACCCAGTACCACGGAATTACTGGTAGTATCACCAATGACGTTGTCGTTACCAACCGCGTAATTGGCGTTGCCACCGATAATATTAGGATCTCCAAACGCACCTGAGCGATCACCTGAAACGATGTTGCCATTACCCACGCTGGTAGATTGATCGCCAGTCACTGTAGTATTAGTGCCCATAGCGATACTGTCCTTACCTTTAGACTGAGCGTTGACTCCGATTGCTATCGCACCGACAGCAGTAGCGCCATTGCCGTTATAATTACCTGTATCTTCGCTGTCACTAGAACCATTAACGCTAAAGAAGCGAGCTTGGCTATCTTCGATTCTGCTTTCTAATTCAACTTTAGCTTCTTCGCTGATACCTGAATCACCTTTGTCTCCCTTAGCACCGTTCATACCATTTAAACCGTCAACACCGTTAATACCGTCTTTACCATTTAAGCCATCAGTACCGTTTTGACCTACTGGACCTTGTGAACCAACTGGACCTTGAGCACCATCGGCGCCATCTTGACCGTTGATACCATCTACGCCATTAGTGCCATCCTGGCCATCAGCACCATTTAAACCGTCTGTTCCGTTTTGACCTGCTGGACCTTGTGGGCCAACTTCTCCTTTATCACCCTGATCACCTTTAGGTCCAGGTGTTAGCTCAATCGTATTTATCTGTGTTTGCAAATCCGTCAGCTTGCCATCAACTGCAGAGAACGCGGCGCCTACATTGCTGTATTCTGCACTGCTTATTCGATACGTAGGCGCTTGGAATACTCCTGTATTACTGAACTGCGCATCCCCACCTAGAGCGGTTGCTATGCTGCTGAAATGAGACAAACCCGTTGTTTCTACCTTTTTTAATTGAGCAATGTTGACGGCATCAGTATCAGATGTTCCAGCAGCAACGCCTGTAATTTGACGGGTCTGCCATTGGCTAGAGTTAGCATTGCTCGTATCACCAACACTAACGGCACCAAGAGTAGATTGCCAAATAGGATTGGTATCGCCATTAGCTGAATAACCTGTTATCCCCGCATTAACTGATGTTTTGCTTTGTGCGCCTAGAGCAACGCTGTTACGAATATCAGCCGTTGATCCTGTACCCATTGCTACGCTGTCACGACCACTTGCTACTGATGTATTACCGATAGCTGTCGCGCGGATGCCGCTCGCCTTTGCGCCGATGCCTAGAGCTTCATAATCACTCTGTGCAAACTCAAAGATCTGACCGCCATTATCGTCATCTTTAAAACGTCGTCCATCATTATCAGTCTGGATAGGAGTAGTAGCTGCAGTAAATTCTGCTTGCTCAATAGCACCCTCGACAGCGACTACTACAAAATCAGCACCGCTACCTAATGCAGTAGACCCGCTAGCCATAGCTCTACTAAAACCACCTAGTGCGGAGCTAACGTTACCTGAAGCTTCATTACCGACACCTACTGATGAGCTAGCGATGCCTAAAGTATTGTTACCGACACCTATTGATGAGCTAGCGAAGCCTGAAGCCGTGTTATAGCTACCTATTGCTAAACTAACTTCAGCTTGGGCAGCGTTATAACTTCCCATAGCAGTACTATTCTGAGCTGATGCTTCGTTATAAGCGCCGATCGCTGAGCTATCATCTCCTGAAACAGTATTATCGTAACCCAGTGCTGAACTACGTTCGCCACTTGCTTCATTGGTATGACCAACCGCAGCGCTTGCAATACCTGATGCGATGTTAGTAAAACCCAATGCTGAGCTATTATTACCTGAGGTAGTATTTCTATAACCGACTGCTGAGCCTGCAACACCTGAAGTTGTATTTGAATAGCCTGTAGCAATGCTATATGCCCCAGTCTCTGCTATTGTATTGTTTCGTCCAAACGTCGAGCTTTCTATACCATTTGATCTATTATTCGACCCTACTGCTGAACTATCATTACTTGATGCAGTATTACCATATCCCACTGCTGAGCTACGTTCTCCCGAGGCGGTATTATTGGAACCTAGCGCCGAACTACGCAACTTAGAAGCTACGTTTTGGCTCCCTACTGCGGTACTACGCTCCTCAACGGTTGAGTTGTCGCTACCTATCGCCAAGCTACGAACTCCAGATGCTGTATTTTCGTTACCTATTGCGGAGCTAGCTTGACCAATTGCCTTGTTGCTATAGCCTACCGCTGTACCAATATAGCCTTCGACCTGATTAAGACGACCTGCTGCCAATCCAAAACCTTCTGTTATTCTATTTTCGTTACCAAATGCTGAGCTTCTAAAACCTTCGACGTAATTTTCCGAACCTATAGCCGAACTTGAATCACCTAACGCGCTATTATAAGCACCTATCGCTGAACTACTTTCACCAGAAGCGGTATTTATAGCACCGACAGCTGAGCTATAAGTATTTGAAGCGGTATTTATAGTACCGACAGCTGAGCTAGAAAAACCTGAAGCAGTATTGTCATAACCTATTGCAGTGCTACGGATACCTGATGCTTCGTTTGAAAATCCGCAAGCAATAGATTCAGGTGATGCAACACTATTACTTGGCATGAAATTTTCTGTCAAACACACTTCTGCCTGACTACTCATCGCCGTCAGTCCAAATACGCTAGCAATAGCAATACTTATAGCGCTTTGACGTAGCAATTTTCCGAATGATGCAGTTGGCATTGCTCCCACTGTACTAACATGACCTGACCCTTTGCTGGATTTTCCACCCGACTTGCTAATTTCACTAACGGCTGTATAGCAACCCGTAGAACGATTAAAAACAACGCGGTAAACATGGTTTAACATGAGAGTATCCTGTATATATAAAGTCGCTATCGAAGCAACTAATATGATGGCTATACAAATAGTCTGATAGTTGAACTATCACTAATAGGTATAGAAGTTAGTGTTGAAAAATAGTTAAACAAGGAAGCAGTTAGCTGGGTCATTGTATGAGCCTCATATCTAATAGAAGGTTAAGAAATTTTTTTAAAACTTTAAGAGATAAACCTCTCACCTTCTTCAGAAATATTTTTATACGTTCTAAATATAAAAATAAACATTAAATATACATATTGACATATTGTGTTTACATGCACTATATATGCCAACATTCAAGTTATGAAGGGAGCAATGGTTTGTATGAAGAGAGCAATGATTTGATAGCAGACAAAAAAAGCCGCTTATTTATTAATAAGCGGCTCTTATAATATATATTTAGAATTGGTTTAATATCAACTGTCTTTATTACTTGAAGTCTGAAAATGCATCATAACTACCAAAACTAAGATATGACTGACACAAACTTTAGTGTTTAAAATTAGTTTTTACAGTAGTGACTATACCTGATAACGCATAGATAATACCGATGGCTAAGATACCAACAGGTATGTCATAGAGCACAATGCTCATGACTAATACACCAATGATAAGCACCACAAAAGGTACTTTCTTTTTATCAAATTCTTTAAAACTATAGTATTTGACGTTACTGACCATCAATAAACCGCAAATAACTACCCAAGCGGCAAATAAGAACATAACAGCAGTATCATGTTGTCCCACCCATTCATTATGATCGACAGCAACCATAACAGCAGACGTTACTAATATAGCGGCAAGCGGACTTGCTAAACCAACAAAGTACTTCTTATCTACAATACCAACCTGCACGTTAAAACGTGCTAAACGGAATGCACCACAAGCCGTGAAAACGAACGCACATCCTAGGCCAATGCGACCCAAAGGCTCTAAGGCAAAGCTATAAATTAAAATAGCCGGTGCAATGCCAAAAGCCAACATATCGGCAAGGGAGTCGTACTGCTCGCCAAAGGGGCTTTGTGCATTGAGCATACGTGCAACCCGCCCATCAGCACCGTCAAGAATAGCGGATAAAAAGATGGCTAAAGATGCTTTATAAAACTCGCCTTGAGTACTGGCTAAAATCGAGTAAAAACCAGATAATAGCGATAAAGTGGTGATCAAGTTGGGCGCTAAATAAACACCGCGACTGACCACAGGCTTACCTTCTGCAACTTCTGTCTCAATCACCTCGAAAGTCAGCCCATCGTAATTATCATTATCCGCCAAGCGAATATTGAATTCATGCTCATCAACAAAGGGTGGCTGAGTTGCGGCGCTGTCATTTAAACTATTGTGAGGCGATTGCTCAGTCGTCATATTGATATCCTTATTCGCCAACTAACCAGCGTACATTGGTTGCACTATCAGGCGTCAGATTTGGCGCATCAGCTACTTTTAAAGCAGGCTGTAAAAATCGTAATATTTCACGTGCATGATTATCAAACTGCCATGGCGGATTGATAACGAGCAGCCCCGTACCATTGAGACCAACGGCGACATCATTTGGATAAATATTTAGCTCACAAACTAGCTGACGACGCATTTCAGTACGTTTTAGCTTTTTGTAGAACAGCTCTACCGCTTCAATGTTTTTAATGGGGAACCACAACGCATAAGTACCTTGTGGCCATTTGTTATAAGCAGTAACAAGCAAGTTGATAAGGCGTGTAAAGTCTTTGTGTTCTTGCTCATAGGGAGGATCAAGGAAAATAAGTCCGCGGCGCTCGGCTGGTGGGATAACCGCTGTAATACCTTCAAACGCATCACGATGATGGATACCAATTGGTAACTTATGTAATTGATAGTTCAACGCATCATATTCAGAAGCTTTAGCTTCAAAAGCTTCACCGCGCACGCCTGCGTCTGGGTTTTTTTCAACATGGTGAGCAACCCACCATGGCGACCCTGGATAGACTTTACTATCATAAGTGAATTTGGCTTGCTTGATACCTTCCACATATTCTTTAACAGCAGTTGGGGCCTTTTCAATGTCCGTTTTTAGTAGAGCTTGGATACCGCCCTTGGCTTCTCCTGTCTTACGCGCTTCTTCACTACTAAGTGAATACAGTCCGCGACCGCCATAAGCGTCAAGCACATAAAAAGGTTTGTTTTTTTGGCCCAGTTGATTAAGCAGTTGTACCAATAAAATGTGTTTGACCACATCAGCAAAGTTACCAGCGTGGTAGGCATGTTTATAGTTCATAATCTCAAAAGTTTAAATAAGAAAAATTGCATCTATGGTAGCATAGGAAGCATAAAAGATAATGTGGTTTTGGTAAGCACTTTTAATAAAAGGGCTTTGAATGCCAGCTAATTGACAATAACGAGGTGAGATGACTAAGATTATTAGCAACCTAAATGTGACAAAGCTTGTGGTCAATCATCCGATAGGTCCTGATAATCCGCCGCAGCTTGCACCGTGTACTGATAAAACCAGCGATAAACTGCTTACCCAAGATGTTTTGCAGATGACAAACTTTGCTGTCAATTGGGCGGATAAGCTGACCGATAGACAGTTAGATAAGTTTGTAACTGATGGCTGGATAGTGGTAGATGGCGTGTTTGATCATTTGGCACTACAGGCTTTGCAAGCAGAGAGTGGTTTTGTTGACTATCGTGATGCTGAGCTGACCGCTGGTGTTCGGATTAGTGATATTCGCGGTGACCGTATTCGCTGGATCACTAAAAATTTCTTTGCTGGCTACTTTTATCTACAAAGTATCAATGCGCTTGCCACTTTATTCAATCAAAGCTTGTTTGCAGGTATTCGCCACAGTGAAGCACATTATGCCTGCTATCCGGTAGGTTTCGGTTATAAATGGCATAGTGACAACCCTGCCGGCCGCAATGAGCGCGTTATCTCAGCCGTGTTTTATTTAAACGACGAATGGGCAGCCAATGATGGCGGCGCGTTAGAAATTGTTGACAAACATGGTATACATCATAATGTCATGCCTGTTGCCAATCGTCTGGTCATATTTGACAGCGACCTGCAACATCAAGTACAAATCGCTCATCGGCAGCGCTATTCTATCGCGACGTGGATGCGCCGAGATGGTTTAGTGCCTTTTGTTGAAGAGGGTTAAATAAGCTATTTATTGTAGGCTGGGTTTTTAACCCAGCTTTTAAACTTCGCAAATGCAGAATGCTGGGTTAAAAACCCAGCCTACGCTCAATTCTGAAAGGTCTATCATGTCTAATAATAAAAATACTTTAACGCAAACTCATCAGCAAGCCACTCTTGATCTAAGCATTGAACTATTAGAACGTCCTTCAGTGACGCCAGACGACGACGGTTGCCAAGATATTTTATCGGAACGCTTAAGACAGGCAGGCTTTGATTGTGAGTTTACGTATTTTGGCGATAGAGATAAGACTGGCGAGCACGCGGAAGTCAAAAACCTTTGGGCACGCCGTGGCACGACTGAACCAGTGATTTGCTTTGCCGGTCATACCGATGTGGTGCCAACAGGCGATGTCAATAATTGGACCTACCCGCCCTTTACCCCAACCATCGAAAATGGCTATCTCTGGGCGCGCGGTGCCGCTGATATGAAAACCGGCATTGCTGCTTTTACCATCGCAGCTGAGCGTTTCGTTGCCAACCATCCTGAGCATAATGGCTCTATCGCCTTTTTAATTACCTCAGATGAAGAAGGCCCCTCTATCAATGGCACCGTTAAAGTCATAGAAACTCTAGAAGCACGTAATGAAAAAATTACCTATTGTCTTGTTGGTGAGCCCTCGAGTACTGATACCCTAGGCGATATTATCAAAAACGGTCGCCGCGGCTCGTTGGGTGCCGTGCTGACGGTCACCGGTAAGCAAGGTCACGTGGCCTATCCGCATTTGGCTTGTAACCCTATTCATGCGGCTACCTCCGCGTTAGCAGAACTCACGACGGCAACTTGGGACAGTGGCAATGACTACTTCCCCGCCACCTCTCTACAAATCTCTAATATCAATAGTGGCACTGGCGCAACCAATGTCATCCCTGAGACGCTTGAAGTCGTTTTTAACTTCCGCTTTTCAACGGAAACAACTGAAAATGAACTAAAAGCAAAAACCCATGCTATCTTTGATAAGCATTTTGCTGATAGCAAGGCCAGTTATGATATTCATTGGAAATTATCTGGTCAGCCGTTTTTGACACCTGAAGGTAAACTCGTCTCTGCCTGCCAGCAAGCCATTAAGTCGGTGACGGGCACACAGGCAACTTTATCGACTTCAGGCGGTACTTCTGACGGACGCTTTATTGCGCCAACGGGTGCACAAGTCGTTGAGCTTGGCGTGCGCAATGCTACGATTCATCAAGTTGATGAAAAGGTTGAGGTGGATGACTTGGGCAGATTGGCGCAGATATATGAAGGCATTCTAGAGAATTTGTTGTTAGATTGATTTTACCCCTCTAACGTAAAAAAGCGCTATCTGATTTAAAATAGCGCTTTTTTTATCATTGTTCTTTATCAACTATAAATTAAACCTTTTAAATTATCTAATTTTTACTGACAGACAAGGTCATTTACTGGCTTTACTCAATCCCAATATATAAGTCCACCTGCCCATACTCTAAATTACCACCAATATAATGCTCAAAATCGACCTTATAAGTGCGAGTATGCGCGCAATCTGGATTATGGAAGTACTCCCAAGCTTTCTCCCAAGCGTTCATCACGGTATTCGGCATTCTACCTTCTTCAGAAAATACTAAATATTTACCGGCAGGAATAGTAACTGTCACCACATCGCTAGCATGAGCGGCACTAAGAATATTTTCAGCACTTAAAACATTATGTTCTTCGTCACTGCCTTCGCCTGCTGCTTGTGCACTCTCTACCTTCCAACTAGCGACTACATCAAAAGCGCCGACCAAATCTTCGCTCTCGTAGTTCTGATACACCCCGTAAATATCTTCACCTTCAGCCAAATGGCTGACATGGTTTTGGTAGAACTTTTGCCATAAACGTCCTAATTTAGCCGTATCATGGCTGATTTCTGCGTTATTCGTGGTGCGAGTGCTAATACCTTTGCAAACGATTGCATCAGCTAACTCTGTTACTTGAGAAGTCATATTGTTTCCTAATGAATGAAAAAGATCATGAAAGCTTGTCACATAAAGAAAGGTCTAATCTGCTTCATCTATCCAATTCATTTGAATCGCTTCCAGGATACCTTCGTTTGACTTTTGTGGATCATCATCAAAGCCTTCAAGCTCAGTCACCCAGCGATGCAAATCAGTAAATCGTATGTACTGCGGGTCAGTCTCTGGGAATTTTTCATAAAGCTCAATAGCAATGTCTAAACTGTCTGTCCATTTTAGTTTTTGTGGGGTCATAATGGTGCCTCTTTATTGTTAATTAAGCCTTGTATAGTAGGTTCAAAATAAAATGATTATAAATTTGAACGCGCCACTGGTATAAATTTTACTTGCGTGCTGTTATCTTTCGATGCTGCGTAAAATTCATCCCAGCAGCGCTACGACACTTTTAAAGTAATTAGACTATACCAGTATTATGAACTATCCTAACAAACTTCAGCCTCTACTGTATAGATAGGCTTGGTTTTAACGACTCTCAGATTTAACAGCCACTTGATGCTTATTCCAACTGGTAATCACGTCGCTCAATTGCTCATCCGCCATATCTAACATATCAGGCGTACACTTATTACCGTATTTATCTTTTAGTAAAAATTTAGTCATACCAACGCCCATTAGCTGACTTTTGACAAAGAAGCGAGTTTCAAAGTAAATATATTTCTTATCCCAGCCAACAAGCTCACTACTCACTGTCATCTTATCTAAGAATTTAATCTCTTTGAGATAAACCATCTCTTGCATAGCGATAACCCAATTTAAGGGTTTGATACCTTTTTGATGAACACAGGTCATTAGCCAACGGGTGATATTGAGCTCAATAAAAGACAGGTAACGGTAATTTGGCAGATGATCGCGAAAGCCCATGTCATGTGGCAATACTCGATACTGACGAGCAATTGGCGCGCTCAACATTTCAGTGGTTAATTTTTCACTAGCATTTTGCAGCTTAAGTTGTTTTTTGAGTAAGCTTGTCATAATAAAGAAGCGAATCAACATATTCATAAAAAACTCTCTTGATGTTTATATAGTCAGTTGAAAATAAAACTGTCATCAATTTAAATGCACTACTGGTATAAATTTTCCTTGCGTGCTGCTATCGCTCGATGCTGCGCGACTAATATCTAAAAGCAAGCATCCCAGTAGCGCTATAACACTTTCAAATTGAAACTACTATACTGTGTTTTATAATTGGTTATCTTTTATATCTGAGATAAAGGCGTCATACCATAACGCAAAAAAGCCACCTCAGTGACTTCTTCGATAGACATATATTGTTAAAGGTTAATGACCACCGCCATTGATACTACGTACCATCTCCTCTACCATCTTCTTCGCATCACCAAAGATCATCATGGTTTTGTCCATATAGAACAAGCTATTATCAAGGCCAGCGTAACCAGTACTCATCGAACGCTTGATAACCATAATCGTTTGAGCTTTGGTAACTTCTAAAATTGGCATACCAAAGATGGGTGAAGATGGATCGTCTTTTGCAGACGGATTGACCACGTCGTTAGCCCCGATGACCAAGACCACATCGGTACTGGCAAAGTCGGAATTAATCTCGTCCATCTCTAAAATATCATCATAAGGGACGTCCGCTTCTGCCAATAATACGTTCATATGACCTGGCATACGACCCGCGACTGGGTGAATGGCAAAGCGTACGTTAACGCCTTCTTCTTTAAGCAATTCATACATCTCTTTAACAGCGTTCTGTGCGCGGCCCTGCGCCATACCATAACCCGGTACAATCACCACGTTGCTGGCATTGGCCATGAGAAACCCTGCATCTTCTGCCGAACCTGCTTTGTAGTTCTTTGGCGCGCTATCATCAGCGCCGCCAGCGACCGCTGCACTAGCTATACCACCAAATAAGACGTTCAGTAATGAGCGGTTCATGGCCTTACACATAATATAAGATAAAATCGCGCCTGATGAACCAACGAGCGAGCCTGCGATAATCAGCATTGAGTTGCCAAGGGTGAAACCAATACCTGCTGCCGCCCAACCTGAGAATGAGTTTAATAGTGACACAACGACTGGCATATCACCGCCACCGATTGGTGCAATCCACATCCAGCCAAAGATAACCGCAATCACTGCCATGGCATAAAACGCAGGCAAAGAGTCCGTGACGAAGTACACGCCGCCAAAGCCAATCATAGCAATGAATAATAGCGCTTGTACAGGTTTTACCCAGCCGCCAGCCAGTGTCTTTGCCCAACTCTTTGCCGCCAATTTACCGAAAGCAAAGACCGACGCTGAAAAGGTAATCGCACCGATAAAACAACCGATAAACAGCTCTACACGAGCAACTGCACCATGCTGCTGTTCAGTATGCAATACCGTTGCCAAAGCAATCGCGACTGCTGCTAAGCCAACGAACGAATGCATCAAAGCGACCGTTTCTGGCATTTGGGTCATGGCAACTGTTTTCGCTTTCCACATTCCGACAAGGGCACCTAAAACCATGGCGCCGATAATTAGCCAAAGCACAGGGCCTTCTGCCAAAAAGAAGGTCGTTGCGACCGCAATTGCCATTGCTACCATACCAAAGCGGTTACCGCGAATGGCCGTTTTTGGGCTAGATAAACCACGCAGGGTTAATACAAAGAGGATAGCGCCGACCAGGTAGAACCAATCTGCATTTGCCGCAATCATTGCTGAAAAATCATTCATGCGTCGCCTCCATTTTCAGTTGCATTGACGTCAACAGCAGGTGCTTTTTTTACTTTCGGTTTAAACATTGCCAGCATACGTTCAGTCACGGCAAAGCCACCAAAGATATTGATACTGGCTAGAAATACTGCAAAGGCACCAAGCAAGCTGGTTGGCGTAAATACCGAGCCATCAATTGTGACCGTCTGTAGCATCGCGCCGACAATGACAATACTTGATAAAGCATTCGTCACCGCCATCAACGGTGTATGTAGCGCTGGGGTAACACCCCAAACGACGTAATATCCCACAAAAATAGCGAGTACAAATACGGTAAAAATGGCGACAAACGGTGTGCTACTCATGGCTGCACCGGCAGGCGCTGCGGCTAAAACAGTGGCAATCATCTTATCCTCCTAAAATTTATTCATTACTGACAAGTGGATGGCGACAAACCATCAAGACTTAGCGCTTAGCGAGGCGTACCTGACCCGCGTGAGTCACTGCTAGCGCACCTTGAATCTCATCTTCCATATCTAAGTTCAGTGCCAGTTTGTTTGTTGCATCGTCATCTGTAGCAGCTGGAGCTATCAAGGTTGTGATAAAGTTAATCAAGTTATTAGCATACAAATCTGAAGATTGAGCGGCCAGCATCGATGGAATGTTGGCCGCACCGACGATACGCACCCCATTGTCCGTAGTAATGGTTTCATCTGGCACACTGCCTTCTACGTTACCGCCTGTTCCAGCAGCCATATCAATCAGCACTGAGCCCGCCTTCATTTTGGCAAGTGTGGCTCCGTGTACTAAGCGCGGTGCCTGACGACCAGGAATCTGCGCTGTAGTAATCACGATATCAGCGTTGCTTAATGCTTTATCCACGACAGCTGCTTGATCTTTGATATACTGCTCTGAAGGTGTCCATGCATAGCCACCAGTTGCTTTAGCTTTTTGCGCTTCGTCCTCACTCATCGGTACCTCAAGCCACTTACCGCCGAGTGATTCAACCTGCTCTTTAGCTGCAGGACGCAGATCACTGGCTTCAACGACGGCACCTAAGCGCTTGGCCGTCGCAATCGCTTGCAAACCTGCAACCCCTACACCTAAGATGACAACTTTAGCGGGCTTGACTGTCCCCGCTGAGGTCATAAACATCGGAAAAGGACGTGAATACTCATTGGCGGCTAGCAATACCGCTTTATAGCCTGCAAGGTTGGCTTGCGACGACAAGACATCCATATTCTGTGCGCGTGATAAGGTACGTGGTAATAGTTCCATCGCAAATGCCGTTGCTCCTTTAGCAGCATAAGCATCCAGCTGAGTATTACGGTAAGGATCGAGCATACCAATGACAATCTGACCAGATTTTAAGCTGTCAGTAGTTATAGAAGGTAAGTCATTAACTGTGGTAATAATTTGAGACTGGTTAACTACCTCAGCACTACTATTTGCAATATCGGCACCAGCCGCTTGGTACAAATTATCAGCATAATACGCTGCTTGACCTGCACCTGACTGGATGACGACTTCAAACCCAAGTTTAATTAGCTTTTTGACCGCATCTGGGGTGAGCGCTACGCGGTTTTCGTGTGTGATATCTGCACTGATGACACCGATTTTCATACCGTCTCCTTACTCTAAATATATTACTGACCTATACACAGATTATTTGCATGATGAGATGCATAGAGCGAAAATTTTGGTCAACGCTTACATTAAATAGTTCAACCAATATTATCAATATAATAAATGACCAGCTGCTTTCCATCATGTGTTTTTATTATAGAGACATCGTTTGCTAACTTTCATTGTCTAATGATGACCCATAAGTAAATAAAAAGTTATGTATTTATACCATTTATATAATCTTTATTGCTATATTTGAAATTTTTATTTTTTTCGACCTCATAAACTATAAGGAATGACTATGTATTTTGTACTTTCCCCTGCCAAATCTTTGAATGAAAAAGATGATATTCCCGTAAACCTATGCAATTATTACAGTCAGCCTGAGCTTATCGAACACGCGCAAGAACTCATGAAAATACTAAAATCGAAAGAACCGATTGATTTGCAAGAGATGATGAGCATCTCTGACGATTTGGCGCAGCTCAATGCTGAGCGCAATCAACAATGGAGCTGGAGTAAAAATCAGCCGTTTGATGATCAGAATGCCAAACCAGCGAGTTATTTGTTTGATGGAGATGTCTATACTGGTCTTGATATGTATAATATGGATAAAGAAACGGCCGTTTATGTTAATGAGCACTTAGGTATTTTGTCAGGTCTTTATGGTGTGCTGAAACCACTTGATTTGATTCAGCCGTATCGCTTAGAGATGGGCACTAAGCTGAAAAACGCGCGAGGTGACAACCTATATGAATTTTGGGGCGAGGAAGTGACTGATGTTATCAATGCACACTTGGCAGATAACGATGACAAAGTACTGGTTAACCTCGCTTCTAATGAATATTTTAAATCGGTCAAGAAAAAGGCGCTAAATGCTGAAATCATTACACCAAGATTTGAAGATGAAAAAAACGGTCAATATAAGGTAATTAGCTTTTACGCCAAAAAAGCCCGTGGATTGATGGTGAAATATGCTGCTGACAATAAATTGACCAAGGCTGAGGAGTTAAAGAATTTTGACTTGGCGGGATATTATTATGTCGATGAGCTGTCTGATGATAAGACATGGACGTTTAGAAGAGATGAAGCGGATTCGTAATCATCATGCTAAAACATACTAAACTTGTATAAAAAAACCCCGATAAGCTCAGCCTATCGGGGTTTTCATTTGAATTAGGTTTAATAAGTACGTTATGATAAAGTCATACTTCTAGCGAAAAGCGATTTGTCGAGAAAGACGAGCGAAAATAGTACCTATTGTACATTGAGCGCGTCTGACAAAGAGAAATCGCCTTGTAGCAGAAGTAAAATTACATCATGCCGCCCATTCCACCCATACCGCCCATTCCACCAGCACCGCCCATAGCAGCCATACCGTCATCACCTTGCGGTAAATCAGTAATCATGACTTCGGTCGTGAGCATGAGGCCTGCAACAGATGCAGCGTTTTCTAATGCTGAACGAGCAACTTTCGCTGGGTCAAGGATACCCATCTCTAGCATATCGCCATACTCGCCAGTCGCTGCGTTGTAACCATAGTTACCGCTACCACTTTTCACTTCGTTAACCACAACTGAGGCTTCTTCGCCAGAGTTAGTAACGATTTGACGTAATGGTGCCTCCATCGCGCGACGTAAGATGTTCATACCTGCGTTTTGGTCGTCGTTATCGCCACGTAGCTCAGACAATGCATTCATTGCACGAACTAAGGCAACACCACCACCAGGGACAACGCCTTCTTCAACCGCTGCACGAGTCGCATGTAGCGCATCGTCAACGCGGTCTTTTTTCTCTTTCATTTCTGTTTCAGTAGCCGCGCCAACTTTGATAACGGCTACGCCGCCAGCCAGTTTTGCAACACGCTCTTGTAGCTTTTCTTTATCGTAGTCAGAGGTAGACTCTTCGATTTGACGGTTGATAGACTCAACGCGCGCTTCGATGTCAGCTTTTTGACCAGCACCATCAACGATAACCGTGTTTTCTTTACCGACAGTAACTTTCTTCGCAGTACCCAGTTGCTCTAGGGTCGCAGTCTCAAGGCTCAAGCCAATCTCTTCAGAGATAACCGTACCGCCAGTTAGTGTCGCGATATCTTCTAGCATTGCTTTACGACGATCGCCGAAACCTGGTGCTTTAACCGCACAAGTCTTCAAACCACCACGCATATTGTTGACAACTAGCGTAGCCAATGCTTCGTTTTCTACGTCTTCAGCGATGATTAGCAACGGTTTGCTCTGCTGCATCACTTGCTCAAGTAGTGGCACGATTTCACGAATGTTGCTGATTTTTTTGTCAACCAATAGGATATATGGGTTTTCAAACTCGGCCGTTAAGCTGTCTTGCTTGTTCGCAAAGTATGGGCTGATATAACCACGGTCAAACTGCATACCTTCAACAACTTCTAAAGTATCCTCAAAGCTTGAACCTTCTTCAACAGTGATAACGCCTTGCTTACCGACTTTTTCCATCGCTTGAGAAATCAATTCACCGATCTTGGTGTCTGAGTTCGCAGAAATAGAACCAACCTGAGCAATCGCTTTATGATCGTCGGCTGGGGTCGATAGCTTATGGATTTCTTTAACCGCTTCGCGTACTGCTTTGTCGATACCGCGCTTAAGATCCATTGGGTTCATGCCAGCGGCAACTGATTTCATGCCTTCTTGCAGGATTGATTGAGCCAATACTGTTGCGGTAGTCGTACCATCACCAGCGACGTCATTAGTGCGGCTAGCAACTTCACGAACGAGCTGTGCGCCCATGTTTTCAAATTTGTTCTCAAGCTCAATCTCTTTGGCAACTGATACACCATCTTTAGTGATGGTTGGTGCGCCAAATGACTTGTCGATAACCACGTTACGACCTTTAGGGCCTAGCGTGACTTTTACAGCGTTTGCTAGAACGTTAACACCGTCCATCATTTGCTTACGAGCATCAATGCCGAATTTTACATCTTTTGCCATGTTAATTTACTCCATTATTATAAGTATAAAAATACGATCGAATAAGTCGATATAGTAATGTGCTGAGTGCTTAATATTACCTAAAAGAATTAACCTTCTAGCACACCCAATACATCAGACTCTTTCATAATAAGTAGTTCTTCGCCGTCAACTTTTACCGTTTGACCAGCATATTGACCGAACAAAATTTTGTCGCCAGCTTTTACATCTAACGCACGAGTTTCGCCGTTGTCACGAACCTGACCATTACCAGTTGCTAGCACTTCACCTTGTGACGGTTTTTCTTGTGCTGAACCAGGTAACAAAATACCACCAGCAGTTTTTGTTTCTTCTTCTATACGGCGGACGACGATACGGTCATGTAAAGGACGAATGTTCATCGATATGACTCCAAAAGTTGATTGTTTACGTTAAAGGGTTTATTTGAATGAATAGTCTCAAGACCAGTATCCATAAGAAATACGATTAACAGTAATGTCTCATAGATAAGCGTTGAGCTTGTATCAAAAAGTGGGGGCAATAGAAGATGGCTTCAAGTGTAAATTTGAAAAATTTACAAGAATATGAGTGTAAACAATTTATAAATTCATGCTAGCGAGTAACCTTACTCACAAAGCGTTACTTGTGACGTCGGCTCAAGGAATTTCGGCAACATAGGCTACAAGAGCTGAACACTGCTATATGTTAACGCTCTTGAAAATGTAACAACATATGACCATTATAAGCGTTGAGAACATAATAATAGTTATAAGAAAAGATGACATCTCTGTCTTCTATCTACTAAGGAGTATTCATGAGTGTTTTATCAATAAATAAAAAGTTAGCAATAACTGACAATCAAAACCTTAGACATAATAAATCGAAATTTCTAACCGCCTTAACTACAGGTGCTAGTATCGCTATTATCGGAGCTTTAAGTATGACCGCCCCTACTCTTGCCAACGCAAAAACCATACAACCATCAAGTGCCGATTATAGCTTCACAGTTGAAAATAAATATAAAGGCACTGCCAACCGCACCTTAAAAAATTCTGGTAATACTTGGAATTATAAAGTGAAAGCTCGCGTAGCTGGCGTCGCTAGTGCCGCGCAAGACAGTACCTTTACCATCAATGGCAATAGTGTCAGCCCAACTAAAGCGAGCACTACCTATAAGTTGCTAGGTCTTGGACGTACGCATAAGCTAAGCTTTAATCCTAGTAGTAAAGAAGTCACCAGTACTTATAAAGGCAAAACCACGACTATGAATATGGCGCAGCAAGCTTTTGATGATTTGAGCCTTGAAGTGCAAATTCGTCAAGACCTATTGAATGGTGATTTTTCTGGTAACTACTATATGGCCAAAAAAAATAAAGTAGAAAAGACGCCATTTAAGAAGTCTGGTAATACCAAAATCACCGTACCAGCGGGGACTTTTGATACCGTTCGTGTTGACCGTATTCATGACGACAATAGTCGTTCAACCAGTTTTTGGTTGGCACCGAGCTTAGATTATTTACCTGTCAAAGTAAGCCAAGTCAACGATGGCAAAAAAATGGATTTAGAATTAACGAAAGCCAACTAGATTCTGAGCTATTACTCATTTAGCTGATGATTACGTTATGTAGAGTCGATATTAGCTAAAGTAGATACATGGCTTAAATAAGCAAGACCATAATAGAAAGCGGCGCTCTGGATAAGAGCGCCGCTTTTTATTATCTAAGCTTTTTTATATCAATAACAGAGGTAAAAACCAATCTAGCGAGAGCGTGGCTGTTTGACGACGTTATTCATTGAAGGCAAACGCTTTAATAGAATAAATAACCAAACGTTGATCGCCAGCAATAGCACAAAATCAAGCAAATATACCGCTATCTCAGACCAGCTACTACCATAGATGCGAGTAAACAGCACGACCCCACTTGCGCCCAAATAGACTAAAGTGAACATACTACTTATCAACAACGCATAAGGTGAACGACCACGCACAATCCATGGCGTCAATATAAAGGCTGGCAAAAGCCATAATGTCTGCCATGCAATACCGCCCACGATATCGGGGTTACTGACGTTAAACACACTAATAAGAATGGGCAGTGCAAGCATTCTATAAGCTAGCCAAATAAGCCACGTCAACATCAAACGCTGACGAATGGGCGTAATAGGTTTGACAGGTTTACTGGCTTTTTTTGCTGCTGGTTTTGCCTGAGTGTTATTATCTGGACGGTTAGTAGCCATTAGATACGTCTGTTTCCTAGTTTAATAGCATTGTGCTGCACGATATAAAAACAGCTTAGCGGGTCCAATTAGCTTGTGCTAATGCTTTAGCACTAATAGCCAAACGTCGACCTTGAGCGACACCTAGCTCGCGCTCATCATCATTTACAGGCTGGTCATGCAATGCACCGCTCACGTGACTAGCGCCATAAGGCGTACCGCCGCGATGAGTACGATTGAGTGCAGGCTCAGCATAAGGCACACCGACTATCATCATACCGTGATGCAGTAGTGGTAACATCATTGTCAATAAGGTCGTTTCTTGGCCACCATGCATCGAACCGGTCGCTGTAAATACTGAAGCGGGTTTGTTTTGCAGATTACCAGCCAGCCATAGCGTAACAGTATTGTCCCAAAAGTATTTCATGGGCGCGGCCATATTACCAAAATGCGTCGGACTACCAAGCGCCAGACCGCTACAGTCTTTTAAGTCATCCATCGTGCAATAAAGATCACCTTCGTCAGGAATAGCGGGTTTGCTCGATGTGGTCTCAGGTGCCACGATCGGTACTGTACGGATACGCGCTGTCATGCCTGCGTCTTCGATACCTTGAGCGATAGCATACGCCAAGGTCTTAGTCGTACCGTGACTAGAATAATATAGTACCAAAACATAAGGGTTGGTTTGACTCATGAGCAACACTTCCTTATAAAATCATTAATGTTAAGAGATGCCATAGCTTGAGTGTCATAATAGCTTAGGTGTCATATAAGCTTTGCACCAAGAGATTAACGTCATTGATAGATGTGCACATTATGCCCGACTCATTCACTGACATGCAAATAAAGACTGCTATACCTTATAGTGATAGCCATGTAACGAGTGCTATTATGTATTTTGACACAATTAATTGGCAGATGCTGATGGCACATTTTTGTTACACTACTGTCACTCTTACCCTTGCTAAATGGTCGATATGGAAAACTTACTGAAAAAAATCCCGTTTACACATCAACGCTGGTTTCAGTTTTCGCGATTTTTGACGCGGCATTTTTTTGAAGACAACTGCCAACAAAAAGCAGCTTCACTTACTTACACCACCATGCTATCGATTGTGCCTATGTTGACCGTCCTACTGATGATCCTATCGTCAGTTCCAGCGCTTGCTACAGTTAGAGCACAGATTTATGAAGTGATTTATAGCAATTTGCTACCGAAATCAAGTATGCAAGTCAGTGAGTATATCAACAGTTTCGCTGAAAAATCGTCTAACTTGACGGCCATCGGGGCAATGATTTTATTTGTCACAACTATTGTCACTTTGACGACTATCGAACGTGCCTTTAATCAAATTTGGCGAGTAGAGGATCGCTCTGGTGGTATTAAGAGTATGCTGCGCTATTGGACCATTGTCACCATGGGACCGTTAGTATTGGGTACTGCATTTATTGCTTCTAGTACGGTACAAAGTTTAAGCTTTTTAAACCGTCAAATAGGCGGTTACGGTATCGACTGGTCGTTTTGGGTACAAATAGTTTCCATTGGTGTCACGATCGCAGGCTTTATTGGTATGTATTGGTTCATCCCCAAAGCACGTGTACCCGTAAAAAACGCGGCCATAGCTGGTATATTCGTTGCAATAGTATTTGAATTACTAAAGCATATCTTTGGTACGGTAATGGGCAACTTTACCAGTTACGAAGCCATATACGGTGCGTTTGCCGCCTTACCAATCTTTTTATTATGGATTTATCTGTCATGGAACTTGATTTTACTAGGTGTTGAGATTAGCTATACGTTAACTATTTTTGAGACTGAGGAGGTCTATCCGCGACACCCGCTGTTAAGTTTGCTTGATATGTTAAATCTAGTCTACCTTAGCCACTTAAAAGGTGATGCTGTTAGCGAGCAGGAGCTACGAAATGTATTGGGTCGTAAAGAGCTGCCTAAATGGTATACCTACATCAATTATCTAAAAGACTGTAAACTTATTACCGTGACTGAAGATGATGAATACGTTCTCAAAAAAGATCTTAGCAAAATGACGCTATGGGATTTTTATCGTACCCTGCCCTATCCGTTACCTATAAAGGACGAGCTTGATGAGATGGAAAATAATAGCCAACAACCATGGCTAAGCCTGCTGGTACGCCGCTTTAACAATACTGAAGCCTTCGCTCAAGAACAACTTGACTTACCGTTGTCTGCTATTTTCTCTCACAGTCAGCCACGTAAAAAAACCTCTGCAGATAACAAAATAGAGCCTTTTGGGAAATCTAGTAAGCGCAATACACAGCACAATAAACATAGGCGCGAGCAAGACACACCGCATTTTGAAGCAGCAGCCTATGATAAAGACAGTGACGTCATATGTGATAACAATCGCAATGAGATTTTGATTCCAAATGACCAGATTGCAGACGATAAAGATAAAAATAACGACCGCATCAATCACCAGGGCAATATCATTACTGAAGCGGATAATCCAAAAGTAAACAGGTAAATGCTATAACCTTAACTTTAACCTTATCAGACGATATTATAAAATAACCTTCGCTAGAAGACATGAGTCAAAATATACTCTCAACCCTTTGGAGCCTATGGCAGTGACCAAAAATGACAAAAACAACCTGCCCACACGCATACTGTCGACCAGTCTTGACGCACTCAAAAAATTTATCCAGTTATGGTCACTACAGACTCTAACCGATCTACCTGATCGATTAAGAAATCTATGGCAGCAGCTCATCGGTTCTTACTGGTTTATCCCGACTGCTTGTGTACTGACAGGCATACTTTTAGCCCCTTTATTTATTGCTATCGATCAACAGTTTGATCGCGCAACTGTTAAAGATATTAGTTTTGCGTTTACTGGTGATGACTCTTCTGCAAGAGCTATCATGACGACGATCGCAGGAGCTGTCTTAGGTGTGGCTGGTACTACTTTTTCGATTACCATTGCCGTCCTGTCTATGGCCTCATCACAATTTGGCCCACGGCTCTTACGTAACTTTCTTACAGACACCTCAAACCAGTTTGTACTTGGCGCCTTTATCGGTACGTTCAGCTATAGCTTGCTGGTCTTAAAGGCCATTCACAAGCATGACGTCAACTTTGGTGTGCCACAGCTATCTGTTACTTTTGCTATCGTAATGGCTGTTGTCTGTGCCTTACTTTTGGTCTACTTTGTCCAACATATGGTCCATGCTATTCAAGCGTCACGCGTGATTCAAGGAGCATGTAATGATGCTATTAAAAACATTCATTACTGGTATAGCGACAACTGCGAGATGGAGCATCAGTATAATGTCATAAATAGCGATGATGTTGAACAATATCATTCTTGGGCCGCTACACCTATCTATGCACCAACTTCAGGCTACTTACAACAAATCTACTTTGAATCACTTATTACATTGGCACAAGATTATGGCGGTGTGGTGCAATTGCATACCAATCTTGGCGATTTTGTCACTGATAAAAACGTTATAGGGCATTTTTATCGGCGCCCAACAGCACATATTAGCAACCTAAAAAAGACCAAAACCTCTCAGCTTGCAGTATCTCCACAGGCACCCGATGGCATATTTTGGCAACGCTTTGCCGCTTGTCTGCACTTTGAGCGTCAGTCCGCTTATACCAATGATATAGCATCAAGTTTGGGGCAAGTCACTGAGATCGCTGTGCGGGCATTGTCTCCTGGGATTAATGATCCTAAAACAGCTGTCAACTGTGTACAGTCTTTGACCATTTGTTTAAGCCTAATGTTACGTCGGCAGCCACCTAGCCCTTATCATTTTTATACGCCACCAAAAGACAAAGATGAGTCTAATATTACGGTTAATCAGCCGCGTGTCGCAATACTGGCGCTTATCACCAGAACACCAAAGATATCTGACTTTATCGAAACCTCCTTAGGTGAGATACGTCGATATGCTATTGCTGACCTAATGGTATTAAAGGCGCTTTGTCAGGCAGTGACTGACTTAAACTATGCTCGAGTCAATAGCGCACAGCGTCAGACTTTATTGCGCGAGCTGACTTTGATTGAACACGCAGGTCAAGCGAATCTAAGTTATAAGGAGCTGGCAGAGGACCTGATAGCCATGTGCCAACAAGCACGGCAGTTTATTCATGACGACAATGCGCAACATCAACATTTTGAATATATCAGTAAGTTTGATATGCATATTTATAAAGATTTACAGACACAATCAAGGTAAATAAGTAGTCCGTAACTCAATATATACGTCTAAATTTTGCTATAGGTATTAAGCAATACTAGCACTATCTATCTGCTAAATACCTGTTATCCTTTCAACAACTTTTATACTCATCGAGACTGCTTTTATGGCATCTGCAACCAGCCTGACCATACTTGAGATTAGCGCTATTTTCTTATCAGTAACGGCGATATTGGCTTACGTCAATCATCGCTTTATTGGCTTGCCAACTACAATCGGGGTCATGGTTATCTCTATTGTCTTATCCATGATAGCGATTTTTTTAGGATTTTTGGGCTTCGATCAGCTTATTGACTATGAGGTGAGTTTATTAGATCAACTAGATTTCACTGAAGTCTTACTTGATGGCATGCTATCTATGCTCCTGTTTGCCGGGGCTTTGCACGTCAATATTGGTGATTTGAAGCGTTATAAACTTCCTATAGGTATTCTTGCATGTATTGGTACGCTAGTATCAGCCGTGCTGATCGCTACTGCCCTTTACTTTATGCTACCACTCCTCGGTTTTGGGCTGCCTTTCATTTGGTGCCTATTGTTTGGTGCTCTGATATCGCCTACAGATCCTATTGCGGTTATGGGAATATTAGCATCAGCGGGAGCACCAAAGAGTATCGAGACAGTCATCGCTGGCGAGTCACTATTCAACGACGGTATCGGCGTTGTCATATTTGTCCTATTGCTCGGTATCCTATCTAGTGGTGATATTCCCACGGTTAATTATGTGGCACATACTCTAGCCGTTGAGGCTGGCGGCGGTATTATTTTTGGCTTGGTACTTGGCGCTATTTTGTACTATTTACTCAAAAGCATTGATAGTTATCAAGAGGAAGTACTGTTGACGCTGGCAGGGGTAATAGGCGGTTATGCATTGGCCAGTCATTGGCATTTATCTGGACCACTTGCTATGGTGATGATGGGGTTAATGGTCGGCAACCGTGGTCGTGAGCTTGCGATGAGCGATAAGACTCGCCATTATATCGATCTGTTTTGGGAGCTGATAGATGAGATTTTGAATGCCATTTTATTTGTACTGATCGGTCTTGAGGTGGTCATTATTGCCTACTCGGGCAATCTATTTATTGCTGGAGGTTTGAGTATCATGATTGCCTTACTTGCTCGCCTTATCGTCGTCGGCATGACTACTAAAACCTTTAGTCGACAGCTACAACTGCCTGAGGGGGCATGGAAAGTATTGACCTGGGGCGGGTTACGCGGCGGCATTTCGGTGGCTTTAGTACTACAGCTACCCTCAGGGATGGAGCGTGACATTTTACTGGCGCTTACCTATGCTGTCGTCGTCTTCTCTATCTTGGTACAAGGGTTAAGCATTGGTAAAGTCGCTAAGAGGATTCAGCCTGTTATGCATAAATAGCGATTAATTTAGCTAATCAGCTTATCTAAACCATACAATTAACGCTATATAACTATCGAAGTAGTCAGCGAGATATATAGCCATGACGTCATACTGGTTTCCTAGTGCCAATCTCTCAACAGCACAGCTGCTCTATGATAAGGTTTGCTATCAAGGTTATATCAAACCTTTACGTTTCATATTACGATAGACCACAACGACAATAATAATATTTAGTAGTAAGATTCCCAGTTTGAACCAATCAAATGGGCTCACTATTAAGTAGTAAATCTCAATAGGAATGAATATTCCATAACCGATAACGCTAAACCAGTACGCCCATGTTTTATCTTGCCATAACCCATAAGCTTCAATAAAACGCAGACTGACATAAGCAAAGATAAACAACAAAAAAAGTGACCAGTTTTTACTTGCTTGCTGGGCAATTTGGACGATACTGTCAATTTGTGGTGACAACAGGCTGCCAAAGCGTTGTTGCCATGAATCCGATGCTTGGGCCAGCCAGCGCTCAAGATTAGTATGCCAAAGCCATAACGCAAAAGCCCCTATCAGCGCGCCCGCCCCTTTGACAATCTCGTATACTGCAACCGCTTTAATCGATTCGCTAGATTCGCTGTCTTTGGTCGCTTTGTTCGACAAACTATCGTCATCACCTAATAACTGATGACTTTCACTTGCTATAGAAGGTCGTGAATTGTCATTATGCTGGGACGAATTAACCAAAGAAGGTCTCCACGACTCGGCCTTGCAGATGCTGGTTAAAAAACGGGGTGTTTTTGCCGTTCGATAACATGGTATCTACTGTCACCTGCCACTCAAGATTAGGATCGACTAAGATTGCACCGCCCAAGCTCTCATATTTGGTACTTATTCCAGCAATTTGCGCAGGGTTGATGCAAATCTTATCTACTAGCTGCTCTACTGTTAATACCTTATCCCGTACTAATTGACAGGCTAAAGCCATAAAGGTGTCGAAATTTGAGATACCAGGTGTACTCTCAGCGAAAGGTGCTTTTTTGGCTGTAGAATTTAGGGGTTCATGATGACTGCAAATGGCATCGATAGTCCCATCTTTGAGGCCACGTAGCAGTGCTTGTTGATCAGTGTTACTACGTAATGGCGGTAATACATAAGCTTGGGCATTAAAGCCTTCTAGATTGTCATCTGTCAAATATAGCTGATGCATCGCCACATCACACGTTACTGGCAGTCCTTTGTCTTTTGCCCAGCGCATCAGCTCTACTGAAGACTTACAGGACAATTGACTAAAATGAGCTGCAATACCCGTCTCCTCTACCATCAATAACTGGGTAGACAGGGCGACGGTCTCAGCGATCCAAGGAATACCTTGCAGACCGTGATAAGAAGCAATGTAGCCTTCGTGTGCAACCCCATTGCCGGATAAACTTGGCTCATCAGGATAAAAAAACACTTTCATACCAAAGGTTGCGGCATATTCTAACGTCCGTAACAATACCAAATCATTATCAAAAGGCCTGCGCGCGTTGGAAACAGCAATACAGCCTCCTTTTTTAAGACCTGCGATATTAGAGGGACGCGTCCCTTCTAGACCTGCTGTCAATGCGCCAAGTACATGCAAATAAATACCACCATCTTCAAGTGCACGTTCACGCAAACCTTTGAGTAGTGAGCCATTTTCTAAGATAGGGTTGGTATCAGGTGGAATCACTACATGCAAAAAACCATTGCCACGGGCAGCTCGACCTTCAGAGGATAATGTCCCATGTTGCTGCTGTCCGGGTTCGCGTAGGCGTGCGCACAAGTCTACTAATGGAGGTAATAACCAAGTCTCACGACCAGTCTCAAGGTTTGTAAGTTTATTCATCGTCTCATTCGGTAACGATTTCTTAAAGACGTTAGGAAGTAAATTTATCATCTGTGCATCAGTAGTAATGGGGTCAGTCATGAGCTTGTTACCATATCAATAATTAAATAAATAGAATCGATTCATCAAACGTCTAAAGTTTACATTACAAAATATCAGCTGTTAACGTCATTGGTTAGGTGTCTTTTATGAGTTTCTTGCTGTTTGATGAGCGCGTTGGCCTTCCATGGCAAGTGATAACACAGCCATACGAATCGCTACACCATTACTTACTTGCTCTAAAATAACAGACTGTGGACCATCGGCTACACTTGAGGCAATCTCAATACCTCGATTCATCGGACCTGGGTGCATAATTAGAGCGTCAGGTTTTGCTAGCGCTACCCGTTCAGGCGTAATACCATAATGTTTGTAATATTCACTTGATGAGGCCAGTAGCGGCGAGCCAATGCGCTCATTTTGTATTCTTAATCCCATGATGACATCACAGTCTGTGACGCACTCATTCATATTTTCATACACACGCACACCGTAACGCTCAATTCCCTTAGGTAATAGCGTACGTGGCGCGCAGACGCGAATATCTTTGACACCTAAAGTTTGCAGCGCATTGATATCGGAGCGCGCGACTCTTGAATGCTTAATATCACCGATGATAGCAACTGATAGCGCCTCAAACGGGCGCGGCGCGGCGCGATGAATGGTCAGCATATCTAGCATCCCTTGGGTCGGGTGCGCATGCCAGCCATCACCGCCATTGATAATAGCGATATCTGGTGTCACCTCAGTCGCCATAAAATGCGCAGCCCCTGATGCAGAATGCCTGACTACAAAAATATCAGCTGTCATTGCCTGCAAATTCCATAGAGTATCGCGTAGACTTTCGCCTTTTTTTGTACTAGAGCGCGCAATATCAATGTTTAGCACATTGGCTCCAAGACGCTTTTCTGCCACCTCAAAAGTAGTGCGGGTACGGGTCGAAGGCTCAAAAAACAGATTCATGACTGTGCAGCCTTCAAGCTCAGGCCGATTGATTAGTTGACCATTTTCATCAAAGAAAGTTTCAGCTTTAGCAATGATGGCTTGTAGTTGTGATTTATTTAGCCCTTCTACGCCCAAAAAGTGACGCAAACTTCCATCTTGGTTTAACTGTGGACGACTAAGGGAAGTGTTGAGTCTCTGATGGACAGTATCATGGTCAAATGTGGCGTATTTGGATGGTGATACAGTATTTGTAGGTGTGTTTTTTTTGGAAGTTGGCATAATGGCAAGTCTTTATTATGGGTTTATATCAAGTCAATCATAACGATTTTTTCGTTCACGACTATGACCATGTGTACAGACACGAGGACATTTTGGCACTTATTTGCTACACTTTATCGCAGTAGCCTATGTCATCTTACTCGCTTTCATAAATAACCCACTATCTACGATAATAAGCAGCAAGTCTGACTAAATTATCAATAATAATAGACATAGTGTAGCTGATTTTGCATGCAGGACAAAGATAACGTGCCTGCTATTTGCATATTTACTTATTCAACCAAAGTTTTAGCTGAACATATTCTAAGTCATAAGCTTAATCTAGCGTATTTCTAAACCTTATGATTTTTTATCTTAGACGACTTCTTCCATTTATTAGGAACTACTATGACGACTTTAGCCCAATATTTAAAAGCACAAAAAACTGACTCTGCCGTAAGCGATGTTATCACTACTGTCACAGAAGTTGGTAAAACCATTTCACAACTGCTCAGAAAAGGAGCGTTAGCAGACATTTTGGGCGAAGCAGGCAATCAAAATGTCCAAGGTGAAGAACAAAAAAAACTGGATGTATTGGCCAATGATTTATTATTAGATGCTTTAGCACAAAACAAACACTGTGCAGGTGTGGCGTCAGAAGAGCTAGATGATGCAACCCCTGCCAATGCAGATGGTAACTTACTCGTATTATTTGACCCACTTGATGGCTCATCAAACATCGATATCAATATGGCGGTAGGCACTATTTTCTCTATACTCCCCTACCAGCGCCAGGGCCAAACGAGTGAAAATAGCGACTTTTTACAAGCGGGCAACGCACAGCTGGCAGCAGGTTACCTACTATATGGCACATCGACCATGCTGGCACTGACGGTAGCGGATAATGTAGTGATGTTTAGCTTAGATCCAGATAGTAACGACTACATACTAGTAAAAGACAATGTACAGATCGACGCAGATACTAATGAATATGCTATTAACAGCTCAAACTATCGTTATTGGCGTGCTCCTATGCAGCAGTATATTGATGAGCTAACCGCTGGTGATACAGGCGTACGTGGTCGTGATTTTAATATGCGCTGGGTAGCCGCTATGGTTGGCGATGTGCATCGTATACTATGCCGCGGTGGGTTATTCACGTATCCTTTTGATACAAAGTATCCAAACAAAGCTGGCAAGTTACGTTTAATGTACGAAGCCAATCCTATGAGTTTACTCATCGAACGCGCAGGCGGCAGTGCGACTGACGCCACCAATCGTATTTTAGATATATCCCCAACCGACATCCACCAGCGAGTCCCTGTCGTCCTTGGTAGTAAAAACGAGGTTGACTATATCAAAGACTTACATATCAAGTATGACAATAAATAGTACGCATTATCATTACTTATTTATAATGTAATCCTATCCACCAAGCATGACCAGTCCTATATTAAAAAGTATTTTGGACTGGCTTGTTCTTAATGTTGTTAACTTTACCTTTTTTAAGCGGTCAATTATGTCAATAGACTCTACCGAGCTGATAACTTCAGATAAAAACCCTTCAGTAAAACTCGTAAAAGCGCTGTTGTCTCAAGCTCGTCAACGTAAAAAACAAGGGCAGACTGTACTTGAAGGTGTGCATCTTATTGACGCAGCTCTACGCAGTGATTATCCATTTGTTCAAATACTACTCGCACAATCAGCTCACCAGCATCCTGAGGTTCAGCAAGTTCTGACACGTCTGCCTACCCACACAGGTGTTTTGACGTTGTCCGATGCACTTTATGAGGGCATTCGAAGTCTCGGTACAGGTATCGATATTATGGGAGTCATAAACGTACCTGTGCCAAGCTTAACGGTGATAGATTACGACTGCTTGATTTTAAATGATGTACAAGATAGTGGTAACGTCGGTACGCTACTACGTACCGCAGCCGCAGTTGGGATAGAAACAGTACTCTGTACTAGCGGCACGGCCCAAACATGGTCACCCAAGACATTACGGGCGGGAATGGGCGCGCAGTTTGCGCTCACTATTTATGAAGGTTTGAGTGTTCAAAATATCCTAAAGTGTGTA
The DNA here is from genome assembly GCF_051847555.1 of Psychrobacter sp. 1Y4. Taxonomy (NCBI): domain Bacteria; kingdom Pseudomonadati; phylum Pseudomonadota; class Gammaproteobacteria; order Moraxellales; family Moraxellaceae; genus Psychrobacter; species Psychrobacter sp. 1Y4. The sequence continues at coordinate 29,023 of NZ_JBPYDE010000009.1, forward strand.
AAAACCCCTTTATTGGCAACCAGCTCACATACTGATACTTTGATTTACGAACATAACCTTACCGCTCCGACTGCTTGGATCATGGGCCATGAAGGTCAAGGCGTCTGTGATGAGCTAATGCAATGTGCAACTCCTATCGCCTTACCGCAGCCCAATGGACAAGAGAGCCTTAACGTTGCGGTCGCAGGTTCGCTCTGTCTTTATGAAACGCTACGTCAGCGCCGTTATAGTTAAACTCATATACAGTTAATATAGAATAGTTATATTAGCTTGGTGTTTAAACTTAAAAAAATCCCGCTATCGATGATAGCGGGATTTTTAGATTGTCTTTTATAGATCATCTATCGAACTTAGACCTTACTAGTGAGCTCAGGTATCGCGTCAAATAGATCAGCTTCTAAGAAGTAATCGGCAACACTTGCGATTGGAGATTCTGGGTCATTGTTAATGGCGACAATAACTTTTGAATCCTTCATACCTGCCAAATGCTGGATAGCACCTGAGATACCAGCCGCGATATATAAATCTGGCGCGACAATTTTACCCGTTTGACCGACCTGCATATCGTTGGGGACATAACCTGCATCAACCGCAGCACGCGATGCACCAACCGCAGCGCCTAGCTTATCTGCTAATGGCTCGATATATTTGGTGAAGTTCTCACCATTCGCTAAGGCACGTCCGCCTGATACAACGATTGAGGCCGATGTCAACTCAGGGCGATCAGAAGCGGCCATTTCTTCATTGACAAAGCTTGCTTTGCCAGCATCTTGTACATTATCGATTGTCTCAACAGTAGCAGAACCGCCTTCAGCAGCCACTGGATCAAAAGCCGTTGTACGTACGGTCAATACGATTTTATTTTCCGTCGTCTTGACCGTAGCAGTCGCATTACCAGCGTAAATAGGACGCTCAAAAGTTTGAGCATCTATAACAGCAGAAATCTCTGACAACATACTGACATCCAGTAAAGCTGCTGTACGTGGCATAAAGTTTTTGCCAGTGGTCGTTGCTGGTGCAATAATATGGCTATAGTCTGCAGCAATATCTGCAACCAATAACGATATATTTTCTGCCATTTGATGTTCGTAAGCTGCGTTATCTGCCAATAGCACTTTGCTTACGCCTTCAGCTTTTGCTGCTTCGTCAGCCGCCGCTTGATTACCACTGCCAGCAACCAATACATGAATATCATCACCCATTTGCTTAGCAGCTGCAATAGTACTTAGAGTCGCCTTTTTTAGACTGGCATTGTCGTGTTCTGCATATACCAAAATTGCCATTTTTTTGTCCTTTATTTATTTGTTCATGTCGTCAGATAGCTTTTAAATACGGCATTTACAGTACTAACACTCTATAAATGCGTCAGCGAAGTCTTAGATTACTTTCGCTTCATTTTTTAGCTTATCGACCAACTCATCAACTGAGGCTACCGTAATACCAGCTTTACGCTCAGCAGGTGGCATAACTTTAACGATTTCTTGCTTAGACGTCATCTCAACACTAAAATCTGCTGGCGTTTTCTCATCAAGAGGCTTTTTCTTAGCTTTCATGATATTTGGCAGTTTTGCATAGCGTGGTTCGTTTAAACGTAAATCAGTTGTAATCACTGCAGGTAGAGATAGCGCCACTGTCTGTAAGCCACCATCAACTTCACGAGTCACATTTACGCTATCACCTTCGACTTTTACTTCAGAAGCAAACGTACCTTGACCAATACCCATTAAGGCTGCAAGCATCTGGCCTGTCTGATTATTGTCATCATCAATCGCTTGCTTACCTAACAAAATAATATCCGTGCTTTCTTGTTCAGCAATGCTTTTTAGAATTTTAGCGACTTGTAGCGGATATGGTTTATCATCAGTTTTGACTAAGACTCCACGATCCGCGCCCAATGCTAACGCTGCACGAATTTGCTCTTGTGCTTCTTTTGGTCCAATAGAAGCGACGATGATCTCGTCAATGACGCCAGCTTCTTTTAGACGAACCGCTTCTTCAACTGCAATCTCATCAAACGGGTTGATAGACATTTTGGTATTCGATAAATCCACACCAGAGTTATCAGCTTTTACACGAACTTTTACGTTGTAATCAATGACACGCTTGACCGCGACTAATGCTTTCATACGTTCCTCGTTTATTAATGTTATGAATTGAAAATATAAATCAAAAACTATTGATTTACTTGATGCAAAATATTACTTAAATCTTGTAGCTACGTTTGTCAACGATTATCTGTTGAGCTTGACTTATTAGACCTAACTATCTTGCGTGAGCATCTTAGTAAGGTCAAGACAACGCCGTGAATAATGCGTCATAAATTTGTCACTATTTATATAAAACATGTCAGATGACATAATATATTCATGATTTTATCGTTCAAAATTTATTATTACATATTTAACTATGCTTTGTTCAAAGTATCTTTTTTCATAGAATTTTTAGTAGCGTCAATTAGCAGCTCGCTGTCACGTATATCATTAAATAATGACCAATCTGGTGTTACATCGTTATTTTTAATGACGCTCATATCACCAGTTGTTTCCATGATCACGACAAAAACCTCTGATTTTGATTTAATACTATTTTTACGTAATACCTGTTGGACATCACTAGTGCTCAAGTTAGCTTCTTTTAAGTTGTCCCAAAAATATTCACCATGCGCCATTAAGATTATAGGTTGATTATCTATCAGTGCTTTTAAAGGTTTGATTTTTCGTCTTATCATCGAGACCAAACCTTGAATGACAAATAATGCACCAACTGCACACAATCCTTGGAGTAATGATGGCGTGTCAGATAATACTGTCGATGCCAGGATACTACCAATGGCTACAGTCATGGCAAAATCGTGACTCGATAGCTTGGAGAAGCTACGTAGTCCCATCAAGCGTGTGAACATCATAAGGCCAATATAAAAGCCTACTGCGGATAAAGAGATGCCAACTACCTGTTGCCAATCAATCGAAAACCAGTTTTCCCATTTCATATTATCACCTTACTGCACCTTCTTATTTATAATCAATCGTTTGTTAATTATTACTCAATAGTTTGTCTACAAAGTTATTTTTTCAATAAAAAAAGCAACCTGATTAGAGGTTGCTTTTTTATAGAGTCTAAACAATATTTTTGTTGTTATACAACAAACTAATCTCAGCTTTTATTTTATCTTTAAAAATGAAAAGTATTGATCAAACTTAACATCAATAAGATTAAAGTGCTTCGATTTGCTCAGCTTGTGGTCCTTTCTTACCATCACCTAAGATGAAAGACACTTTTTGACCTTCGGCTAGAGTTTTAAAACCGTTACCTTGGATAGCGCTGTAGTGAGCGAATACGTCTTGTCCGCCGTTGTCTTGAGCGATAAAACCAAAACCTTTAGCTTCATTAAACCACTTTACAGTGCCTTCAACTTTATCTGACATAAATTTTCCTAACTCTTTAACTGTTGATGAGACTTTTGTCTTCACCGATTAATTGACAAATACTTAGTTGAATTTTAAGCAAATACTAAGACTAAAACCAGCGTTATATCTTAACGATATGTGACTATTTTCGTCTACAACTCCCTAAGTACAGGTTTAGTATAGCAGCTTTTATTGTGGTCAGGATGTTAAATTGCGAGTTTTTGTAAAGGTATAGTTGTTCATTTAGTAAACTTGTGTAACCAAATATAGCCAGTTTAATAACACACTTAAGACTCAAATATGGGCAACCAAGGAAGTGCTAAGATAAATAAACACAACCCAAAGAATATTAAAGCGAATGATTGACTATAAGCAATATACTTAGAAGGTATTACCAAATCCTCAGGAGAGTCTGGAATACCGCGAAGTTTAAGTAAACGTGTTCCATAGATCCAACCAAAGACTGTATAAAGACCATATGCTGCTGGCACAGTCGTTGCCAATGGTGATAAATCAATCACATATATCATGACTACAGAAACGAAAAACCATGAAGTGTCTAATAATGAGCTAAATTGAAAGAACAGAGATTTTGGCAGCTTACCGCTGCTACGTTTAAGCATCTCCCCTTCTATCCAAATCAGAACGGCAACGACAGCGCTGAAAAAAATATATGCGAATTGCGGCGTTAGCCAGTCTGGAAAAGATATTTGCACAGCATATAACCTATAGTATAAATAAAAATAAAGAAAAACGCTCAAAGACCCTTAGATCCAAGCTTATTGTTTTATAAACATTAACTTTTGCATAAGTGGTATATCGGTTGTTTACATTGGGTGTTGATTGTAAGTTTTCAAGCGCTATTTTTTATTACTTCCAAAATTAGTAGGACAACCTTTTATTTTAATTGCAGTACTTGTTTGCTTACTCTAATCAAAAGTAGTAATTTTAATGCTCCTATGACGATGATATGAGGTCAAAAAACCCATGCTATCTATCGATAACATGGGTTTTAATAATAGCTTAGCAGATAACTATTTAGTTCTTGTCTTTGTCGATGATTTTATTACCACCAATCCAAGGCATCATACCACGTAGCTTAGCACCTGTCTTTTCAATCTCGTGCTCAGCGTTGTTACGACGACGGGCCGTCATAGACGGATAGTTGGTGGCACCTTCAGAGATGAACATTTTGGCGTATTCACCAGACTGGATACGTTTTAACGCATTACGCATGGCTTCGCGTGATTGCTCATTAATAACTTCAGTACCAGTCACATACTCGCCATACTCTGCGTTGTTACTGATCGAATAGTTCATGTCAGCGATACCGCCTTCATACATGAGGTCGACGATAAGCTTAAGTTCATGTAAGCACTCAAAATAAGCCATTTCTGGCGCGTAACCGGCTTCTGTCAGGGTTTCAAAGCCCATTTTGACCAGTTCAACAGCACCGCCACATAATACTGCTTGCTCACCAAACAAGTCAGTTTCAGTCTCATCTTTAAAGGTTGTTTCGATAATACCTGAGCGCCCGCCACCAACACCAGCGGCATAAGATAGTGCCAACTGCTTGGCTTGACCCGATGCATCTTGGTAAATAGCGATAAGATCAGGGATGCCGCCACCTTTAACGAACTCAGAACGTACCGTATGACCTGGTGCTTTTGGTGCGACCATGATGACATCAAGATCGCTACGCGGTACCACTTGGTTGTAGTGAATGGCGAAACCATGGGCAAAAGCAAGCGTGGCGCCTTCTTTGATATTTGGCTCAATCACATCATTATAAAGCTGCTTTTGAAACTCATCTGGTGTCAAAATCATGATAACGTCTGCGGCCTTTACTGCCTCTTCTACTTCAGAGACTTTTAGACCAGCGTTTTCAGCCTTTCTCCACGAACCAGAATTGGCACGTAGACCAACTGTTACGTCTACCCCAGATTCTTGTAAGTTCAAAGCATGGGCATGTCCTTGTGAGCCATAACCAATAATAGCCACTTTTTTGCCTTGGATGATGGATAGATCACAATCTTTATCATAAAAAACGTTCATAGGTAGAGTCCTTTTCCTCAATTATGGGAAGCCATGGGTTGTAAATACTTATATCATAATTATTTTTTAAAATAGTAAACAATATAAGCCTAGTAATAAAATGATTTAAAACAGAGTAATATTAGACGCTTAAGGTTTTCTCGCCGCGGGCAATACCAATGACACCTGAACGCACCACTTCAAGCACACGCTCACGACCGATAGTATCAATAAACCCATCAAGCTTAGCGGTATCACCCACGATTTGGATGGTATATAGGTTTGCATTCACATCGACGATTTGAGCACGGAATATGTCAGCGCTGCGTTTAATTTCTTCACGCACACTACCAGTGGCACGAACCTTAATCAGCATGAGCTCACGTTCAACGTGTACATTTTCAGATAGATTCAATACTTTAATTACTTCAACCAGCTTATGCAACTGCTTGGTAATTTGCTCTATTTTTTCTGGTGAAGTAATCGTCGTTACTGTCAAGCGTGAAATGGATGGATCTTCTGTTGGTGCAACGTTTAGAGTCTCAATATTGTACCCACGTTGAGAAAACAAGCCAACCAACCGCGACAACGATCCCGCTTCGTTTTCTATTAATACCGAAATCAGATGTTGTTGCATTAGGTACGCTCCCCTTTTGATAACCACATATCACGCATTGTTTGACCTGCGACTTGCATCGGATATACATGCTCGTTACGATCGACATAGACATCGATGAATACAAGCTTGTCTTTCATGGCCATTGCTTCAGCCAATTGCTCTTCCATTTTTTCAGGGTCAGTAATTTTGATACCAACATGACCATAACTTTCGGCCAATTTAACGAAGTCAGGTAATGAATTCATATAAGAATGAGCATGACGACCCTCATACAACATATCCTGCCACTGCTTAACCATACCCAACTGCGCGTTATTAAGGTTTAAAATCTTAACTGGTAGATCATACTGCAGACACGTTGATAGCTCTTGAATGTTCATCTGAATTGAGCCCTCACCTGTAATACAGACGACATCGCGCTCTGGTCTTACAAGCTTTGCTGCCATGGCATATGGCAAACCAACGCCCATAGTACCCAGACCCCCTGAGTTAAGCCATTGACGTGGCTCATTATAGGTGTAATAAAGCGCAGCAAACATTTGATGCTGACCGACATCACTGGTGATAATTGCATTACCTTCGGTGATTTTGCACAAAGTCTGTACCACATTTTGCGGCTTGATACCATTTTTAGTATCAGTGTCATAACGTAGACCATGACGCTTGCGCCATTCGTTGATCTGCGACCACCAATCTAATAATGCATGTTGTTCTAACTCTTTATCTTCCCCAATAATAGATAACATATCGCTAAGTACAGACTTTACATCACCAACGATAGGAATATGCGCAAAGATAGTTTTTGAGATAGACGCCGGATCAATATCTATATGGATGATTGTCGCATTTGGACAAAACTTCTTGACGTTGTTGGTTACGCGGTCATCAAAACGTGCCCCAACTGCTAAAATGACATCTGCATGATGCATAGTCATATTGGCCTCATAAGTACCATGCATACCAAGCATTCCTAAGAACTGACGATCAGAACCAGGGAAGGTACCAAGACCCATCAAAGTGTTGGTCACAGGCAAGTTCAAGCGATGAGCAATATCCTTTAACTCTTCATGAGCCTTACTCCAAATAACGCCGCCACCTGCATAAACAACGGGACGCTTTGCAGCAAGTAAAGTCTCAACAGCTCTTTTTATCTGACCGCTATGACCCTTAACAGATGGCTGATAAGATCTTATGAACACATCCTTTGGATATTGGTAAGCGTACTTTTCGCTAGGGGCAGTCATGTCTTTGGGCACATCAATAACGACAGGACCTGGACGCCCTGACTGAGCGATATAAAAAGCTTTCTTGACGATTGAAGGTATTTCGCTGGCATGACGAACTTGAAAGCTATGTTTAACGATCGGCCTTGAAACACCAACCATATCCGTTTCTTGGAAGGCATCTTCACCGATTAAACTGCTTGGTACTTGACCTGAAATCACGACCATCGGCACTGAGTCCATAAACGCTGTGGCAATAGCAGTCACTGTATTCGTAGCACCAGGCCCTGATGTCGCTAACACAACGCCAGTATTGCCAGTTGTCCGCGAATAAGCATCTGCCATATGACCTGCTGCTTGCTCATGACGGACTAAGATATGTTCAATATTGTCCTGTTGAAACAGCGCATCGTATATATGTAAAACTGCACCACCTGGGTAGCCAAAAATATATTCGACCCCTTCATCTGTTAGTGATTGCACCAACATTTCTGCACCAGATAGCATCACAGGCTGAGCGCTACCCTCAGCAATACGTTGTTGTTTTTCGTCGAAGTGTTTGGCGGCATTACCCGTTTGAGTATGGCCGGTCATGTTTGGACTTTGCGTGGTTTGCGTCACTGTCATCACCTTATCAATAATATGTGATCACTATGTCAGAACATAACTGTACAATAAGACAGCAAGTTAGCCAAACATAGCAATTTATATGGTCGGTTTTTGATAGGAGTTTATCGATATACGTGACGAAATGCAGATTAAAGCATTTTTAATAGAAGCTTATTATTGGTAAGAAATGTAAGAATATTAAACCGTTGAATATCCAAACCAATGACAACATAAGTGATCTTAATAAAAGTAACATACCGATAAGACGGCTGCACTTTGTATTACACATGACAATATCATAGGGTATATATACAGCAGTTAACTTTTAGCATTTAAAATAATAAGTTTATCTTAGTCATTGTAGACCGATGAGTCCGGAGACAGTAAGTACAGTTAAAAATAAAGACTATGACAGTCATGATTTTTACTACACTGTGCTACTGTCACAAAGAGCATAAAACTGCAGAGACTGCTGATAAGCAGTAACCAGTAATTATCCCCAAGTGCTACGGCAATATCATAAAAGCCGCTCACTGACCAATCAACTAACCTTATATTCGACGGTTTAAGTCCTATTGTCAAGAAAAACTTGTGAAACCCATCCTTAACTATTAGTTATTAAATAATATACATTTGTCATTATTTTTTGTTAGAATCGACATACATTGTATGCTCATTGTAAGTTATACAATAATTCATTTACGCTTATACATGAATGCTTTTATTCATCAAAAGGATTGCTAGCATGGCATATTCACCCATGATTCATACAGTCAACAAACTATTGGTTGGTGTTATCACCACTTGTGTATTTGCCCTGCCTATGAGTGCAAGTCATGCTATCCAAGTTTACAAGTCTCTTGGTACGCATGGTGAGGTCAAATATAGTCAACATGCACCGCAAAATGCACGGAATATCGAGGTAATTGAGTTCCGCAGTGATGGTAGACAATCTGATGCAGGACAGATGGCAGGTAAAACGGATGCCAATCAAAGCAATGATACGCCAAATGCAGAACAGCAACGAGTCGCGCAACTTGAGGCGCGTATTAAAGATCAAGAAGCGCAGGCAAACGCCCAGCGCTGTCAATCGTTACGTAACAATTTAACCAATTTAAATGTCGGTGGCCGTATATATGAGATGGATGCAAACGGTAAACGCCAGTATCTAGATGGCCGCGAGATTGAACTTAAGCGAGAGCGTGTACAACAAGCGATTGGACAGTATTGTCAAGGTACACAGACTTAAATATATCTTTAGTAGTTATTATAGCCCCGTACCAAAAACGCTTTCGGTGCAGTCATACTATAGTCGATACTAAACGAGATGAATATATAGCATTATAGTGCGTGGCTAGTACAATTCTTTGCTTGCTGTACCTATAAATCTTAATGATGCAAAAATTTTATCTCAGTGACGCGGTATTTTTTAAGTTGACTTAAATAGACTTAGCAAGTCAGCTTTTGCATAATATGACGTATGGCTGCTGGCATATCTTGTGCTTGTAAGCCGCGCTGCCCAATCAATAACTGATTGCTACTTATGCGATCATATGTCGTAGCATCATATGAGCTTTGATGGACCAACATATCGCCTGCTAATGCATGAATCACTACCGCTTGACACGGGTTATTCTGCTCGTCATCTAAATCTTGTTGAGCCAATAATCCTGCAACGACGCCAGATAATATATCACCCATACCAGCTGTTGCCATGCCAGCATTCCCAACACCGCAAACATATAACTGTCCTTGAGCTAAAATAAGTGAGCCTGCGCCCTTTAATACCCAATTGCCACCATAGATATTAGCGCATTGATGTATGGCTGACGATCTGTCATTTTCTATCGCACTAATCTTTTTATCTAACAATTTAGCAGCTTCGCCACTATGCGGGGTCAAGCAAACATTGTGCGTCTTACTATATTCTCGCAATTGAGTAATTAGCTCATTTTTATCCCTTTGTAACGCTGCCAAATGATAAAGACCATCGGCATCAATGATTAACGATCTGTTGTGCGCTATTGCAGCTTTCAGGTAACGGGTGAATAGTATTTTTGCTTTTTCATCGCGGCCAAGCCCCATGCCGATAGCAACGACGCTTGCACTTTTAATTAAACGCTCAACGCTCTCTTGATCATGCAAGTCAATCGTCATTGCGTCAGGTAATGAGCTCAATAATGCACCATGAAATGCTTGATGACAGGCAACAGTTATCTTGCCAGCGCCAGTGGCCATCGCGCTAGAGGAAGTCAGAATCGCTGCACCGCCCATGCCTTGAGAGCCATCAAGACGATTGCCTCCAACCACTAAAACATGACCATAACTACCTTTATAACTGTTATGACGACGCGGCGTTAGATGTTGGGCATCTTTAAGCAATACTGCAATAGGTTCAATAGATGCATAAGGTATCAACGGTATATCAATTACTTCTCCACTAAAATCCATACCATCTTTGGTATGCAGACCAAACTTACGCGCAATTAGACATAAGGTAATGTCTGCCTGTATGGCTAATTTTTCAAATACTTGACCAGTAGAAGCGACAAGACCACTTGGAATATCAACAGCGACTACTAAAGCGCCAATCTGCTGAGCAGCGTTATTAAATGTTATAATTGCTTGTTCATACAAACCTTTTGGCGCACGATCTAAACCAATACCAAATAATGCATCGATATAGATATCAGCCTGCAAGGCCATATCCAATTGATCATTTTTATTTTGATAACATTGCATATCCTCAAAGCGTTGGTAAGGACAGTTCATGCTTAAAGCCTTACGCTGAGCCTTTGTTGCATCGTTGACTGTTTCTTGGCTCTTTTGACTGTTATCTGCCCGATTATCCATTTCTACGCCGACTGTTATCACTTGTACTTGCCAGCCCGCTTGCTGTAGATAATGAGCAATTAACCAACCATCTCCGCCATTATTACCTTGCCCTACCCAAACACACGCACTAGGCTGACGAGTCATATAATGATGATGTCTGGCGTAGCGCTTCGTTTGCGCCTTGACTCGTTCATAAAACGGTATAATACGTTGTGCCATTTGCCAAGCAGCTTGTTGCATCAAACCAAAGCTATTGTATCCTTGTGCAAACCATGCTTGTTCTATAGCATAAACTTGTTCGCTAGCGTATAAAGCGATAGGCAATGACGAGTACGGGCACTGTGCTGCTGATTGTATTGATGATTGCATAATATTCCTTTTTCTTATTTTATGAGTTTATAAACTGCTAGGTTATAAATATAACAAAAACATATCTAGCTTTATGTATTAATACTAACCACCCAATATTTAATTTTTATGATTGCATTGGCAATAAACTGGCCTATCATAGCCGCTACAACATCACTATCGATGTATAAATTCACAAACTAGTACCCTCTAATATGAACAATAAATCGTCCATCAAACAGCATTCAGTGCATTCCTCTAATCAGCAAACGAGCGGTGGTATTGAAGTTACCAATACTCCTGTATTTGCTACTGCAGTAGAGGTAAAACAATGGATTAAGTCTGAGGCCCAAGCTTTAGGGTTCGCTGACTGTGGGTTCTTATCCGTCCATCATCCTTTATTTGCTCAACAAATTGAGCAGCTACAGCAGTGGTTAGATAAAGGGTATGAAGGACAGTTGCAGTTTATGCATAACAATCATGATTTAAGAGCGCACCCTGCTAAGCTTGTTGCAGGTGCACAAACCATTATCAGCGTTCGTATGGATTATCTAACCCAGGCACCTGTGCCGCGCACTGTTAGCGATAATGATTATCCCAATCAAGGCATTATTGCACGCTATGCGCGAGGGCGTGATTATCATAAAACAATGCGTAACCGCTTAAAGCAGTTGGCACTTAGTATTGAAAATAAACTCCCCGAATGGCAACATTTAAACATTGGAGCTGAGTCAGATTTTATCTTTCGACCATTTAGTGATTCTGCCCCTATTTTTGAGCGACCAATAGCCGATGCAGTCGGTCTTGGTTGGACAGGCAAGCATACCTTACTACTGAATAAATCTGCAGGCTCGTTTTTTGTATTGGGTGAGTTGTTTATTAGTCTTAACCTACCCGATGATAAGCCCGTTGACGCGCATTGTGGCAGTTGTAGCGCATGTATTGATATCTGTCCTACGCAAGCGATTGTCGCACCTTATAAGCTCAATGCAGCTGCTTGCATCTCATATCTAACCATCGAACACAAAGGCGCAATTGACATAAAGTACCGCCGGGCCATAGGCAATCGAGTATTTGGCTGTGATGACTGCCAGCTTATCTGTCCCTGGAACCGTTATGCCAATCTGACATCAGTAGACGACTTTGCCCCTAGACATCATTTTGATAATATCGGTTTAATTGAGCTGTGGCAGTGGCAAGAATCTGACTTTTTAGAATACACGAAAGGTAGCCCAATTAGGCGAACAGGATATATTAGTTTTTTACGTAACATTGCTATTGGACTGGGTAACGCGAATCCTAGTTTAGATGTCATCGATCATCTACAGTACAGACTAGGATGTAGCGAGATGCTTGATGAGCATATCTATTGGGCTATAGCAGAGCAAGAGGAAAAACTAAAAAGTAGTAACAAGTAGCAGAATATTAATAAACAAACGAAAATAAAAAACGCCTCTTAATACAAGAGGCGTTTTATTTGTTTGAATTATAACTTAACAATTACGGCTTAGGAATACGCAAAACTTGACCTGGGTATATTTTGTCTGGATCAGATAACATAGGCTTATTAGCTTCGAATATTTTCATATAGTCACCAGATGAACCATATACTTCCTCAGCAATCTTAGACAAGCTATCGCCAGACTTCACAGTATACATGGTAGATTCAGGAGCATCTTCTTCAATATCGATGTTATCAATAACTTTTGCTACGTTTTGTACGTTACCAATAGCGATGATAGCTTTTTCACGATCTGCTTGCGTTTTAGCATCACCACTGATTTCAGCAGTATCAGTTGAACCGTTATATTTAACTTTTAGATTGTCAATATTGAGATTTTGCTGCTGAATACGGCGCAACAAGATATTAGCAACCGACTGAGCAGAAGGTTCTGTATTTTTCACTGGCGTATTAGCATCTGCTTTAGTCTCTGATTTTGCATCGTGCTTATCATCATCACGATTGAAAATTTTATCACCAATATCTTTTGCAAAACTGAACATACCCATATATTTACTCCTTGAAATTTTATTGTTGGTTGTCTTTCATATTCTAGAATTATAATTCATAACAGACTGATTTTGATTGCTGTCATTCCAGTCAGTATAACAAAGCCAGAAAGGCAAAAAAGCGAGAGATAGTAAAAGTATGTTGGATAATGTTACTTACAGGTAGATTGTGTTAATAATATTACTGGTGTTGTTTAAACAATATAAATGCTAATGATGTAAGAAAAATTGCTTATATTACAAAAGAACCATGACTGTTAACTTTTTAAAGGTTTAAAAAAACCGCTTATCAATAAAGATAAACGGTTTAGCAAAATTTGCTGTAGTCATATTATAAATAGACTATAAAGCAGCAGTAGCTTATAGTTGAGCTTGGACGTAATCGATTGCTTTTTGTACAGTAGTCAATTCTGCTGAATCTTCGTCAGGAATAGTAATACCAAAATCACTTTCAAAAGACATCACAAGTTCAACCAAGTCTAATGAATCTGCACCTAGATCTTCCATGAAAGAAGCATCGTTGCTGATATCTTCAACGTTCATGCCTAACTGCTCTGCTACTGCAGATTTTACTCTTAACTCAGTATCATTACTCATATAAACTGCTCCTTTATCTATTAATTTTAAAAACTATCATCTAGCTATTTTTTGAGCTGATAATGTCTTATCGAATACGGTATTTTATCTCAGAGATAAGACTCTAACACAGTTTTACCCATTTCGATTTATTTAATGTTTTATGAAACCCTTTATGATATAGGTCTGAAACATAAAAATATGCGTCATTATAACACCATTAAATACAGTTTACACTCGTTCACGCAGGTTTTTATTATATGAGTGTAAATGACGCTTTTGTCCTATTTATCACATTACATATACATGCCGCCGTTAACAGGTATAACGGCGCCCGTAATATAACTCGCTTCATCACTAGCTAAGAATAATGTTGCTGCGGCAATATCTTCTGGCTGTCCTAAACGTCCAATAGGCACAGCGTCCAACATAGAGTTTAGCAAGCGTTCGTCAAGCTCATCCGTCATATCAGTTTCAATCAGCCCAGGAGCCACACAGTTGATCGTTACTTGACGAGAGCCAATCTCACGCGCCAAAGTACGACTAAAGCCCTCTACGCCCGCTTTCGTCGCCGCATAATTGGATTGTCCAGCATTACCCATCTTTGCAACCACTGAACTGATATTAATAATACGCCCACGACGAGCTTTCATCATACCGCGCACTGCACGTTTACTCATACGATAAACTGACGTTAAATTGGTATCAATCACACTGTCCCAATCTTCGTCTTTCATACGCATTAGCAAACCATCTTGAGTAATACCTGCGTTATTTACTAATACCTGTACAGCGCCATACACACTTTCGATCTCTTCAAACAATTTATCGATTTGTGCGCCATCACGGACATCTAGAACCCGACCAATACCACCGGAATCATGCAAATAATCGTCGATAAGAGCAGCACCTTTTTCTGTAGTCGCTGTGCCAATGACAAAATGTCCTTCTTTCGCAAAACGTTTAGCAACTGCTTTACCAATACCGCGACTTGCTCCACTAACTAATACAATCGTTCGACTCATGATAATACCTCCATCAGTTTTTCCATACGAGCAGGCTTGTCTATTGGATAACTTGCAATTGGCTGCGTTTGACGCTTGGCCAAATTACTTAGCACGTTACCACTACCGCACTCAATTAATATATTTATTTGTTTGTCTGCCAGCTCTTGCATGGTCTTTGACCATAATACAGGCTCGCTAAGTTGCTCTGTTAACGCTTGTTTGATACTTTGAACGCTAGTCTCAATACGAGCATGACGATTTTGGATAACAGGAATATTGGCTTGATCAAATTTAATAGCAGCCAACTCTTCTGCCAACGTTTGGCTCGCTGGCTCCATCAATGCACAGTGTGATGGCACACTAACCTTTAGAGGAATCGCTTTTTTACCCGTATTTTGTACCTTATCAATCACAGCTGTTACTCCAGCGGCATTACCAGATATGACAACTTGACCGGGACTGTTAAAATTAGCAGCACCCACAACAGCACCATCAACATGTTCAGTCGCTTGCTCGCATAACGTTTCAACACGATTATCCTCAAGCCCCAATACTGCTGCCATTGCTGTATCAATATCAGCTACAGCCTCCTGCATCAGTTTGCCACGCTTATGTACCAGTTGCACAGCATCAGTTAACGATATAACACCGGCAGCACAAAGAGCACTATACTCACCTAACGAATGACCTGCTAAATAAAGAGGTGCTTTATTTAGCTTATCTTGCAGGATGCGCCAGATAGCAATACTCGCTGTTAATAGTGCAGGCTGAGTATACTGAGTCTGATTTAATTGTTCTTCATTTTGACATATTGCCCATAAATCTTCGCCTAAAGCCTTGCTAGCTTCAGCAAAAGTATCTTGTATTTGTGGGTATATTTCTGCAAGCTCAGCAGTCATATTGACTGCCTGTGCTCCTTGTCCAGGAAAGATTACTGCAATACGATGGGTTGAGGTTGTTACTGTATCAGGTGCAGATGCCATAGCCAATATTCCTTAAGTAATTGAAAATATTCTTAAAATAGACTGAGGATAATTATAAAATAAAATTCTAATATGTCGCTTATCACAGCGAATTATTACAAACTATACACTGCTCTGCATAATTATTATAGCGAGTCATGAAATCACAATAAAACAAACTGAATGAATCATTAAAAATACTATCAACGAAACTTTTATGGCTATCAAACCATCGTTATAAGCGCTTGCTAACGGGCATAGACTCAAAAATCACGCATAATAAAAAACCAAGCTATCCAGCTACCCTATATGCGATAGCAAAATAACTTGGTTTTTGTAAGCTCAATACATATTGTTTGATAATGTATGTACTAAGTAGCAGTAAATAGTTGGAAATATTACCACCACCGTATATCAACTACCAAACAGACAATGATTTAAGCTTCTTGACTAACTTTAAACAATTGACGGCCACGATAAAAACCATCTTTAGTCATATGATGACGACGATGTTTTTCACCAGTGGTCGCATCTACGCTTAGCTCAGCCACGCTCATATGGTGGTGTGAACGGCGCATGTCACGACGAGAACGGCTTTTACGACTCTTTTGAACAGCCATGATATAGCTCCTATACTTAAAGGGACAAGCTTAGAATTCAGCTTTAATCGATACTGACAGAGGCTATATAATCACAACAACCTAAGTCTTACGCATCATCAAATATTTTACGATATGCATCAAACACTAACTAAATATAAAATCTATGGATAATTTGGTTAATCTTTAATCACATATAGTACGTTGCCAGAATGCAATAAACCGGACATTATACGCATGTTTAGACAAATAATAAAGTACTGACTTTCACTCTTGTACATAAAGACGATAAAAATATTGTTGATAAGAAAATAATCAAGATAACTTAGTTAATATGGTTGGTGCTTTATACTACCTGATGTTCTTATATAATAATTACTATAATTTACCTTTTAGCGCAGCTAGCGCTGCAAAAGGGTTTTCACTCTCTTCTTCTTCAGGTATATCACCAAACTGTTCAACCACCATTTCACAATCGTCATGTTTTGGTGCCAATGGTGTCTTTAATAAAATCTCATCTTCTATCAATTTTTTAAAAGGTAAAAAACGCTCTGACGTTTGCTCAGTAATAATCTCATCTAGCAGTAAATAGTCTTGCTCATTATCAATCAAACGTACTTGATCTTCATCATCAAGCAAAGCAATGTCGTAGTTATCTGTAAGATCAGTTTCAACAGGTTGTAAACAACGCTGACAGGTCAACCATATTTTTCCTGTCAATTTAAAAGCGAAATGTAAAACATTATTATGACGGTATAAATTAGCATCCAAGCTCAATTTTGGTTGTTCACGCTCATCTGTTAAAAGTTTAGCTAAACGTTCAAACCTTGCAGGCGCAACCTCACCCTGCCAATCAAACCCGCTATCTGCCCATTTATCTAAAGAGA
Organism: Psychrobacter sp. 1Y4; assembly: GCF_051847555.1. Classification (NCBI taxonomy): domain Bacteria; kingdom Pseudomonadati; phylum Pseudomonadota; class Gammaproteobacteria; order Moraxellales; family Moraxellaceae; genus Psychrobacter; species Psychrobacter sp. 1Y4. The sequence continues at coordinate 46,139 of NZ_JBPYDE010000009.1, forward strand.
TTTGCTCTGGCATATTTGCAGATGTAACTGTGCTATTTTCATGACTTTGAATAGATTCAGGATTCTTTGAAGTACTTGACATATGGCGCCTCGTGGTTCAAAACGGTGTATAATATTGCATGACATACTAACGGAAAGCCCAATATGACGCTAGCGCTAGTATGTTACGATTTTTGATACCAATTAAAAAAATTTTTCAAAAATATATTTTTACTTATTTAATAAATCTGCTTATCTATGAATACTCAGTCTAAACACATTGATTTTTCTACAGTATTGACTACTGCTGATTCTATCACTCTTTTAAATAAACTGATGGCACTAGAGAATTTAACTGATGAAAACACTTATCGAAATAAGCTTACAAGTTATTTGATAAGTTCACAGCAAAAATGGCAGTTGCTAACTAGTATGAACGCTGGCTATCAAATAGATAATAATACCTTTATAAGCTCGCCAGATACTTTTAAAGACTCTGAATATAACCTTACTAATTGGCTAATTTCATTATTCAACACTTTGTTCTTAGAACAAAAAGTAGAGCTGGTACGTGGTAAACAAGAACCAGAGTATTTTCCTATCCAAGGAGAACAACTTGCACGTATTGAGTTCGCTCATGGGTTTTTTGCAAGCGCCTTGCACGAGATTAGTCATTGGTGCGTGGCTGGTGAAGCTCGTAGACGTCTATCTGACTTTGGCTACTGGTATGCCCCAGATGGTAGATCAGCTGCTCAGCAACAAGCATTTGAGCGTGTAGAAATAAAACCTCAAGCATTGGAGTGTTTATTTACTTTAGCTTGTGGGCGACAGTTTCAAGTCTCACAAGACAACCTATCTGCTGACTTTGATACCAGTGGGAGTACATTTGCTTATGATGTATATGTGCAAGCTAAAGAGTACGTCGCCGAACCTCATACTTTACCACGTGATGCTAAGACTTTATTAGCTGCATTACTTAGCGTTTGTAAGACGTCTTCATCTGAAATCAGCACTTAATGTGACTTACTTAGCCTCCCTACTTATTAACGTTTTTCTACGGTTGGTAACGCCTTGTCATTAAACCTATATCCGCTTTAAGCTATACTGATAACTTAAGTACTATTGTTAAGGATATCAACCTACTTTATCATTAGAATAAATATTCTGATATATTTAGCGATTGAACCATGTTTAATTAATTAATGAAAAAGTTTTCTCAACTAAAAATTAATAATTATAAAATAAGGAACCACTATGGAAATATTCTACATTCATCCTGATAATCCGCAGCCACGCCTTATTGAACAAGCTGCTGACCTATTGCGAAAAGATCAATTAATTATCTATCCAACTGATACTAGTTATGCTTTTGGTTGTCGCTTAGGAGCAAGAGACGCGCTAGAAAAGTTAAAAATGATACGCGAACTTGATGATAAGCATCAATTTACCTTACTTTGCCGTGATCTGAGCGAAATCGCGAATTATGCGACGGTGGATAACATACAATTTAAACAACTAAAAGCACATACACCGGCCCCAATTACTTTCATCTTAAATGCTACCAAAGATGTGCCAAAGAAATTAGCGCATGCTAAGAAAAAAACCATTGGTATTCGAGTGCCTAGCAATCCTATTGCTCAAGCGTTATTAGAAGCGATGGATGAACCCATCCTGACTAGCTCGCTAATCTTACCTGATCGCGACGATATCTTAGATGATCCTTTTGAGATTGAAGAGCTGCTAGGTAATCAAATTGATGCACTTATTAATGCAGGTATTAAAACTACTAAGCTAACAACTATCGTTGACATGACTAGCAGCCAGCCTGAAATTATTAGACAAGGCGCTGCCGATGTCGAGTCATTGTTACTTTAACCAGCTAATACGATAGTTAACTAATCTACAGATGTAAAAAAGGCTCCAATTCAATTGGAGCCTTTTTTATAAATTTAATCAGCATATAAAATTAGTCACGATCAACCAATTCTACATAAGCCATTGGTGCATTGTCACCATCACGGTAACCGCATTTTACAATACGCAAATAGCCACCTGGACGCGTCTGATAACGAGGACCTAACGTACCAAATAGTTTGCCTACCATAGCTTTGCTACGCATACGGCTAAATGCTAAACGGCGATTAGCAACGCTGTCTTCTTTAGCCATAGTGATTAATGGTTCAGCGACGCGGCGTAATTCTTTTGCTTTTGGTAAAGTTGTTTTAATCAGTTCATGCTCAAATAATGAGTTAGTCATGTTCTGAAACATTGCCTTACGATGACTGCCGGTACGACCCAGCTTGACTCCACTCTTACGATGGCGCATAGTCAAATATCCTTAAAGTTTAACGGCTACGATAAGAAAAGCGATCATCAACACGTAAATCAGCTGGCGGCCAGTTGTCTAGACGCATACCAAGCTCTAAATCTTTAGACGCTAGTACGTCTTTGATTTCTGTTAATGACTTCTTACCAAGATTTGGGGTTTTTAATAGTTCAGTCTCTGAACGTTGTACCAAATCACCGATATAGTAAATGTTTTCAGCTTTCAAGCAGTTGGCTGAGCGAACCGTTAGTTCAAGATCATCCACAGGGCGTAAAAGCACTGGATCAACCTCTTCTTTTTCTTTCACAGGCTCAGGCGCTTCTTCAGCTTCTAGATCAACGAAGATAGAAATCTGTTGTTGTAAAATAGTAGCTGCTTTACGAATTGCTTCTTCTGGATCTATAGTGCCATTGGTTTCAAGCTCAACGATAAGACGATCAAGATCAGTACGCTGCTCTACGCGAGCGTTCTCAACTTGATAAGCAACACGTAGCACAGGACTAAAGCTTGCATCAAGCTTCAAGCGTCCAATTGCTTTAGTATCACCATCTTCACGGCGCTGATTTGCTGGCTCATATCCACGACCCATTACTACACGCAAACGCATCTTAAGATGACCACGATCACTCAACGTACCCAACACCAACTCTGGATTGATAATGTCTACGTTATGCGGTAGTGCGATGTCTGCAGCAGTAATAGTGCCTGGACCTTGTTTATCCAAGGTCAAGAATACTTCATTTTGGTCATGAAGCGTAATTGCTAAGCCCTTCAAGTTCAAAAGCAAATCAAGCACGTCTTCTTGTAGTCCTTCAAGCGTTGAGTATTCATGGTCAACACCATCAATCTCAGCTTCAATGACTGCAGCGCCAGGTAATGAAGATAATAAGATGCGACGCAGAGCATTACCTAGAGTATGCCCAAAGCCACGTTCTAACGGTTCGAGCGTGACTTTCGCAATCGTTTCATTAACCGTATCCACATTAATGGCATTCGGCGTTAGAAACTCAGTTGCATTTAGCATCATGATGTCACCTCGATTTATTAAACTGGTTTAATTAACGTTGACTGCTCAACATCATTATTATGATGCTGAGCGTTACGTCATTTACTTAGAGTATAGCTCAACGATCAAGCTTTCGTTGATTTCAGCAGGTAGATCAATGCGATCAGGTGCTTGTTTAAAAGTACCTTGTAATTTACTGTGATCAACATCTAGCCATTCTGGAATGCCACGTTGTGTCGCTAACTCGATAGCGTTTTTGATACGCAACTGTTCGCGAGACTTCTCTTGGATAGCGATGACATCACCATCTTGAAGCTGAATTGACGGAATGTTCACACGAACAAACTCATCACGACCAGCTTTTTTTACCATAACAGTACGGTGACTGACTAGCTGACGTGCTTCAGCGCGAGTTGAGCCAAAGCCCATGCGATATACTACGTTGTCTAAACGACTTTCTAGCATAGCTAGTAGGTTTTCACCAGTAGCACCACGCTTACGTGCAGCTTCTTTATAGTAATTAGCAAACTGACGCTCTAATACACCATAAATACGTTTAACTTTCTGCTTTTCACGCAGCTGTAAAGCATATTCTGAAGTCTTATTACGGCTTACACCGTGTTGACCTGGTGGACGTCCAGCTTTCTTTGTTTTTACATCGTATGGTTTAACACCAGACTTAAGGCCTAAGTCTGTACCTTCACGACGTGATAATTTGAGTTTTGGTCCAATATAGCGGGCCATTGTTATGTCTCCTATAAGCTCTTATAATAAAAAGCTTCGTCTTTAATATTAGACGCGGCGCTTTTTCGGCGCACGGCAACCATTGTGTGGGATTGGGGTTACATCAGAGATGCTGTTAACTTTATAGCCCAATGCACCTAGTGCTCTTACCGCAGACTCACGACCCGGTCCTGGTCCTTTGACCAAAACATCGATATTCTTAACACCATATTCTTGAGCCGCTTTACCAGCGACTTCAGCTGCAACCTGCGCTGCAAATGGTGTAGATTTACGTGAACCACGGAAGCCTTGTCCACCTGAAGTGGCCCAAGCCAATGCATTACCTTGACGATCGGTAATCGTAACAATGGTGTTATTAAAAGACGCATGGATATGGGCTACGCCCTCCGATACTGAACGACGAGTCACTTTTTTGCGACTACGAGTGTCTTTAGCCATCTTTTAGCTTCCTAAGTTAATTATCTTTTGAGAGGGCGTGTCGGACCCTTACGAGTACGAGCGTTGTTCTTGGTATTTTGACCGCGAACAGGTAAGTTACGACGATGGCGAATGCCACGGTAACAACCAAGATCTACCAAACGCTTGATATTCATTGACACTTCACGACGAAGATCACCTTCAGTCGTGTAATTTGCAACTTGTGCACGGATAGCATCTAACTGTGTATCATCTAACTGATTAACTTTAGTAGTAGGGGCAATGCCAACTGCTTCTAAGATTTTCTGAGCAGTGGTACGACCTACACCAAAGATATAAGTTAGTGAAATAACAGCATGCTTATTATCCGGAATGTTTACACCGGCAATACGAGCCATTGATTTCTCTCCATTAAAGAAAAACGAGCTTTATTCGTAAATAAACATCATTTCTCAGATTTATTGCTGTTAATACTAATTCTTTTACGCCACTATTAACATTTTAACTTGATAACAAGTTTATTTATAAATTAGGTTAATAAATGAGTTAGCATAAACTACGGCAAGTGGCGGATGATATCGCATCCGCCGTTATAATTCAAGTATTAATTTTGTTTATAGTTAAGGTATGTTCACCTATACTACTATCTATTAACCTTGACGCTGCTTGTGGCGTGGTTCTGCTGTGCAAATGATATGGACACGACCTTTACGGCGTACAACCTTACAGCTACCACAAATCTTTTTAACTGATGCTTGAACTTTCATAGCATGCTCCTTGAAATATCACACTACTCTTTAAGATTGAGTAGGCGACTGAATTAACGTCTGATCATGATATTGATGGGTCATCAAATGCGCTTGAATTTGCGATATGAAATCCATAACTACAACCACCATAATCAGTAACGATGTACCGCCAAGATTAAATGGTACTCCAAATGATGATTGGATGACCATTGGCATTAAACAAATAACCGTCATGTATATCGCACCGATAAAAGTTAATCGATTTAATACATGATCGAGGTAACGCTGTGTTTGCTGTCCTGGTCGAATACCTGGAATATACGCACCACTACGTTTAAGGTTTTCTGCAACTTCGCGTGGACTAAATACTAATGCTGTATAAAAATAACAGAAGAATATAATCATCGCACCGAAAAGAACTAAATATAAAGGTTGTCCTGGAGACAATACCAATGCCATATTTTGTAGAATTTTCTGAGTGAAGGTAGGATCAGTCGAATGACCTACCCACTGTCCTAAACTGGCTGGAAACAACAATAATGAGCTAGCAAAAATAGCAGGAATAACACCTGCCATGTTTATTTTCAGTGGCAAATGTGATTGCTGCTGAGCATAAATTTTGCGGCCTTGCTGCTGCTTTTGAGCATAGTTCACAGGTACTCGGCGCTGAGCTCGTTCGATATAAACGATACCAGCAGTAACCGCGACCCCTAGTACTACAAAAATAAATAGCACAATCAAGTTCATTTGGCCTTGATTGACCTGTTCAATAGACTGCGAAATCATTCCAGGAGTTCCGGCAACAATACTCGCAAAAATCAACATTGAGATACCGTTACCTACACCACGTTCTGTAATCTGCTCACCGAGCCACATTAAAAACATAGCGCCTGCTACTAACGAAGTAACTGCAGGAATATAAAAGGTAAGACCAGTAGATAATGTTAAATTTTGACTGATTAAGCCAGCACACATTCCCAACGACTGTACTAAAGCTAAAGCAAGTGTTCCTTGGCGGGTATACTTATTTAGCTTACGTCGTCCTGCTTCACCTTCTTTCTTAAGCGCTTCAAGCGATGGCACTACAGCAGACATCATCTGTACAATAATTGACGCCGAAATGTATGGCATAATACCAAGTGCCATAATAGACATACGTTCAAGCGCACCACCCGAGAACATATTAAACATGCTTAATATGGTGTTTTCGTTACGCGAGAATAGATCAGCTAAATTAACCGGATTAATACCCGGTACTGGAATATGCGACCCTAAACGATAAACAATCAATGCGCCGATTAAGAATAATAAGCGTGTCCAAAGCTCATCATATTTACGTATGAAAGCAAATGGATTAAGCGGTATACCAGACGATGACATTGATTGTTTTGACACGTTACTACTCCTCGATGCTACCACCAGCAGCTTCGATTGCTTGCTTAGCGCCTTTAGTTACTTTGATACCTTTAAAGGTATAAGCTTTAGTAACTTCGCCTGATAGCATGATACGAGCACGCTTCATATCGCGACGAATAAGGTTAGCAGCCTTAAGAGTTTCTAGGCTAACTACATCACCTTCGATTTTATTCAGTTCAGACAAACGGACTTCAGCAGTCGTCATTGCCATTTTACTGGTAAAACCAAATTTTGGTAGACGGCGATACAAAGGCATCTGACCACCTTCAAATCCTGAGCGAATGCTAGAACCTGAACGTGATTTTTGTCCTTTTACACCGCGACCACCAGTCTTACCAAGACCTGAACCGATACCACGACCTCGACGTTGGGCAGTTTTCTTTGCACCAACACCAGGTGATAATTCATTTAATCTAAGTCCCATTACGCTTCCTCCACTTTTACCATGTAGTTGACGCGATTGACCATACCACGAGTTGAAGGAGTATCTTCTACTTCAACAGTATGGTTAATACGGCGTAAACCCAATCCTTTCAAGCTCGCTTTGTGGCTCTTTAGGCGATGGGCACCCGATTTAAATTGAGTGACTTTCATTTTTTTCATCGTAACTCACCTAGTTTAAGTTAACCCAAGATTTCGTCTACAGATTTACCACGTTTTGCTGCCATCTTTTCTGGAGTTGACATATCACGTAAACCGTTAAACGTTGCACGAACAACGTTAGCAGTATTGGTAGAACCATAACATTTGGTCAAAACATCTTTGACACCCGCAACTTCTAGTACTGCACGCATTGCACCACCAGCGATTACGCCAGTACCTTCAGATGCAGGCTGCATATAAACTTTACTTGCACCATGACGTGCTTTAATCGGATGATACAAAGTCGCTTCATTAAGCTCAACAGTAATCATATTACGTTTAGCAGCTTCTAGCGCTTTTTGAATGGCAGCCGGTACTTCACGTGCTTTACCACGACCAAAACCAACGCGACCATTACCATCACCCACTACAGTTAATGCAGTAAATGAGAAAATACGACCACCTTTAACAACTTTTGCAACGCGATCAACAGTTACCAAACGTTCTACTAGACCATCGGTCTGTTCATTTTTATCATTTCTCGCCATGATTAAAACTCCAATCCATTTTCGCGAGCTGCTTCAGCTAAAGCTTTCACTCGACCATGATATTTAAAACCACTACGGTCAAAGGCAACTTTAGTAATACCAGCTGCTTTTGCGCGTTCTGCGATCATTTGGCCTACAGACGTCGCTGCATCAGCGTTACCAGTTGCGCCCGAGCGCAAACTGCCGTCCAAGGTAGATGCCTGAGCAATCACTTCACCACCGTTAGGAGAGATAATCTGGGCATATATGTGCTTCGGCGTGCGGTTAACCGTTAGACGATGAACGCCTAAAAAACGGATATGCGCGCGGGTTTTTTTAGCTCGACGCAGACGAGCTGCTTTTTTATCAAACATTTCAACTCACCTTATTTTTTCTTAGCTTCTTTACGAACCACATGCTCGTCGCTATAACGAATACCTTTACCTTTGTAAGGCTCTGGTGGGCGGAAACCACGGATGTTGGCGGCTGCTTGACCAAGCTGCTGCTTATTGTTTGATTTCAAAACAATTTCAGTTTGCGTTGGGGTTTCAGCTGATACACCTTCAGGTAACGTGTATTCTACTGGATGCGAGTAACCAACATTAAGGGTTACTTTGCTACCAGACGCTTGTGCACGATAACCGACACCGATCAGTTGAAGGCGTTTCTCGAACCCTTCATTGACACCTATAACATAATTGTTAAGTAAGGCGCGCATAGTACCAGTATGCATCATAGCTTCTTTTGAATCGACTGTAGGTGAGAGAATGATATTATCATCTTCCTGGTTCAGCTCGACCAATTCATGCAGGCGTAAAGACATGGAGCCATTCTTGCCTTTAACTTCGACCTGCCGATCGTTCAAAGTAACGCTTACACCGCTAGGTAGCGTCACTGGGGCTTTAGCCACACGAGACATAGGAATATTCCTTGAAAAATTAAAACTTATATTAGCGAAAAAACTAACAGACTAAAAAGCCTGCTAGTTTAGCATAATTGATCCAGCTAAACATCATCCAATTTTTGTAAAATTTTCGGATATCTAACTTATTCTTGGTTTAGATCATCTTTAACAAGATAATCAAACCAAATAGGATTCAAGTAGGACTTCTCATCACGTTGTTTTATGCAACAAACGCAACGATTTCGCCACCAATACCAGCAGCGCGAGCAGCACGATCGCTCATGATACCTTGGCTGGTTGATACGATAGCAACACCCATACCTTGCTTAACAGTAGGGATAGCGTCTTTGCCGCGATGCTGGCGCAAACCAGGACGACTATAACGTTGAATAGTTTCGATGACAGCGCGGCCTTCGAAGTATTTTAGTTCAATAGTAAGTGTCGCTTTGTTGTTGTCTTCTTCAGTAACAACAGCACTCGCTACATAACCTTCATTAACCAATAAATCAGCAATCGATTTACGTAGTTTTGAGCTTGGCATCGCTACGGATACTTTATTAGCCATTTGTGCGTTACGGATACGGGTTAGCATATCTCCAACGGTATCTTGCATACTCATGTAATTACCCCTTACCAGCTTGCTTTACGAACACCAGGCACATCGCCTTGCATGACTCGCTCACGTAACATATTACGTGATAAGCCAAACTTACGGAAGTAGCCATGAGGACGACCGGTGATAGCACAACGATTGCGCAGACGAACTGGTGATGAATTGCGCGGTAAAGCTTGTAGCTCTAACATCGCATCCATACGTTCTTCGTCGCTTGCAGTCATATCACTGATGGTTTCTTTTAACTTAATACGCTTTTCAGCATATTTAGCAACCATTTTTTCGCGCTTTAATTCGCGGTTAATCATGCTCTTTTTTGCCATAACGTCTTTACCTTATTTAAATGGGAAGCCGAATGCTTTAAGTAACGCACGACCTTCTTCATCAGTACCAGCTGACGTAGTGATAGTCACATCCATACCACGAATACGATCAATCTTATCAAAGTCTACTTCTGGGAATACGATTTGTTCTTTAATACCCAGTGAGTAGTTACCACGTCCGTCAAAGGCTTTAGGTGAAAAACCACGGAAATCGCGAATACGAGGAATTGCAATGGCAATCAGACGATCTAAAAATTCGTACATTTGCTCACCGCGTAGCGTTACTTTACAGCCAATCGGCCATTCTTCACGAATTTTAAAGCCAGCAACTGATTTACGCGCTTTGGTGACAACAGGCTTTTGACCAGCAATTGCAGTCATATCAGCGACAGCACCTTCAAGCAATTTCTTGTCCTGAGATGCGCCACCAACGCCCATATTAAGTGTGACTTTAGTGATTTTAGGCACTTGCATCACATTGTCTAAACCAAGCTCTTCTTTGATTTGCTGCTTTAGTTTATCGTTATATAAAGATTTTAATCTTGCCATTACCATTACACCCTTAGTGTCTTACGCAGTCGCCACTACTTCACCATTCGAACGATAGACGCGTTGTTTTTTGCCGTCTTCGCCGAATTGATAAGTAATACGGTCTGCTTTTTGGGTTTGCGCATTTAAAATTGCGACATTTGAAATATGCAAAAAAGCTTCTTGCTTAACGATGCCACCTTCAACGCCAGTCGCCTGATTTGGCTTCTGATGTTTAGTGACAATGTTAATGCCTTCTACTTTAATACGATCGTTTTTTACAGCTTGTACAGTACCTTGCTTGCCTTTATCTTTCCCAGCAATCACGATAACTGTATCGCCTTTACGTAATTTTGACATGGATTACCTCACAATACTTCTGGTGCTAGTGATACAATTTTCATAAACTGATCACCACGTAGTTCACGAGTTACCGGTCCAAAAATACGAGTTGCAATCGGTGCTTTGTTTTGGTTCAACAATACCGCAGCATTGTCATCAAAACGTAGAACTGAACCATCAGGACGACGAACGCCTTTTTTGGTACGTACAACTACTGCATTCATCACGTCGCCTTTTTTAACACGACCACGAGGAATGGCTTCTTTAACCGTTACTTTAATAATGTCGCCAACTGATGCATAACGACGATGAGATCCACCCAGTACTTTAATGCACTGAACTCGCCTTGCACCGCTATTGTCTGCAACTTCCAGCATTGACTCAACCTGAATCATAGCGTTACTCCACACGTATGAGCAAAAAAACCAGTTGCTGCCGCTAGCACAGTATGAGTAGACGGCATTTTAATGTAAATAACCGCACCTAACTCTTAATGTGAGTGATATACGACGGGCGCAATCAGCATCCTTAAAAAGGCGGCTATTTTAACAGCTTCTGGCCTTTAATGCAATTTACTTAGATTTTTTCTACTTTTTCAACCACATCAACTAAAGTCCAAGACTTAGTTTTTGAGATTGGACGCGTTTCTTTGATGCGGACAAGGTCGCCTTGTTGGCAAACATTATTCTCATCATGGGCTTTGATCTTTGTAGAACGACGAAGCTGTTTGCCATACAAAGGATGACGAACCAGACGCTCAATCAAAACCGTGATGGACTTGTCCATCTTGTCGCTGACAACTCGTCCTGTCAATACGCTAGCATTAGTAGCTGTTTGATTGTTATCGCTCATGAGTCGCCTCGTTGTTTCTCGTTAATCAAAGTCTGAATCTGAGCAATCGTACGACGATTGCCTTTGACTTCATGGGTATTACCCAACTGTCCAGTTGCTTTAGCCATACGAATACGGAAAGCATCAAGTTGCTTTTCATCAAGTAACTGGGTCAGTTCTTCTAATGATTTATCACGTAATTCACTGATCTTCATTACATTATCGTCCGCTTAACAATGGTAGTTTTAAAGGGCAACTTTGCTGCAGCAAGCGTTAAGGCATCGCGAGCAAGCTCTTCTGAGACCCCTTCGATTTCATATAGCACTTTACCAGGCTTGATTTCGCATACCCAATACTCGACTGGACCTTTACCTTTACCCATACGTACTTCTAATGGCTTATTAGTAATTGGTTTGTCTGGGAATACACGAATCCAAATTTTACCACCACGCTTAATTTTACGTGTAATAGTACGACGTGCTGCTTCGATTTGACGGGCTGTCATACGACCACGCGTCAATGATTTTAGACCAATTTGTCCGAATGCAACGGTGCTTCCACGATGAGCGAGCCCTGTGTTACGACCTTTGTGCATTTTACGAAACTTGGTACGTTTTGGCTGTAACATAGTTTAACCTCTGTCTGAGTTTCGACGGTTTCCACGACCACGGCGTTTTGGCGCACGAGGTTTCTCTTCATTGACGGGATTATAAACGCTGTTCATACCGTCAAGGATCTCTCCGCGGAAAATCCAAACTTTAACACCAATGGTGCCGTAAGTTGTCTCTGCACGAATTGACGCATAGTCAATATCAGCACGGAGTGTATGCAATGGCACACGACCTTCACGGTACCATTCAGTACGAGCAATCTCAGCACCGCCAAGACGGCCAGACAGCTCAACTTTAATACCTTTAGCACCAGAACGCATGCTGTTTTGTACAGCGCGCTTCATCGCACGACGGAACATAACACGGCGCTCAAGCTGGCTACCAATACCATCTGCTACCAAACGTGCATCAAGATCAGGCGATGTGATTTCTTCAATATTGACCTGGGCAGGTACGCCCATAATTTTGGTCAACTCTTTTTGAAGTCTTTCAATATCCTCGCCTTTTTTACCGATAACAATACCAGGACGTGCTGTAGCAATGGTAATCTTAGCAGCACCAGTAGGACGCTCGATCATAATGTTGCTGATCATCGCGTTGTCTAGCTTTTTGCGTAGATATTCACGAACTTGAATGTCGTTAATTAGGTATTCTGAGTATTGTTTAGGGTTAGCATACCAGTTTGCGTTATGCTTTTTGACAACACCAAGACGAATTCCGATTGGATGTACTTTTTGACCCATAACTTATTCTCCTACCTTTATAGTGATGTGACAGGTACGCTTACTGATACGATCAGCACGACCTTTGGCACGTGGTAGGATACGCTTTAGCGTAATGCCTTCATCAACGTAGATAGTGGCGACTTTTAAGTCATCAATATCTAAGCCATGATTATGTTCGGCATTGGCGATGGCTGAGTTAAGGCATTTCTTAACAAACACAGCGCCTTTTTTATTGCTATACGTTAGGATATCCAAAGCACGCTCAATAGATTTGCCGCGAACTTCATCAGCAACGAGTCTAACTTTTTGTGCCGATATGGCGGCACCGCGTAATTTTGCAGTTACTTCCATGGTAAGCACCTTATCTCTTAGCTTTTTTGTCAATGCCGTGACCACGATACGTACGAGTCGGGGCAAATTCACCTAGTTTATGACCAACCATCTGCTCACTCACGATAACCGGTACATGAGTACGGCCATTGTGAACAGACAAAGTTAGGCCAACCATTTGTGGCAGAATCATCGAGCGGCGCGACCAAGTTTTAATGGGTTTGCGTGAGTTGGTGTCAATAGCATTCTCAACTTTAGCAAACAGATGCGCGTCTATGAATGGACCTTTTTTCAATGAACGAGGCATGAGATTCTTCCTTTATTTCTTCTTGGCGCGACGGCGACGAATGATCATACTGTCAGTACGCTTATTGTGACGCGTTTTCAGTCCTTTAGACTTCTGACCCCAAGGGCTGGTTGGATGGCGACCTTTATTACGACCTTCACCACCACCATGTGGGTGATCAACCGGGTTCATTGCAACACCACGAACCGTAGGACGAACACCGCGCCAACGTGAAGCACCAGCTTTACCAAGTGATTTCAGGTTGTTTTCAGTGTTAGAGACTTCACCGATAACTGCACGGCAATTAACGTGTACACGGCGAGTTTCACCAGAACGTAGACGAAGAATCGCATAAATACCATCACGACCTAGCAACTGAACACTAGCACCCGCAGAACGAGCCATCTGTGCACCTTTACCGATTTTAAGCTCGATATTGTGAATCACAGTACCCAATGGGATGTTTTTAAGCGGTAGGCAGTTACCTGGACGAATTGGTGAAGTTTCACCTGACATTACAGTGTCACCGACTGCTTGTTTTTTAGCAGCGATGATGTAACGACGTTCGCCATCAGCGTATTTTAGTAATGCAATATGTGCAGTACGGTTAGGATCGTATTCGATACGCTCTACAGTAGCTGGAATATTGTCTTTAGTACGCTTAAAGTCAATAATACGATAATGATGCTTATGACCACCGCCAACGTGACGAGTCGTTATGCGACCATTGTTATTACGACCACCTGACTTACTTTTTGATTCGACAAGTGCTGCATAAGGACGACCTTTGTAAAGGTGTGGATGCACCACTTTTTCAACAAAACGACGGCCTGGTGATGTTGGCTTTGCTTTTACGATAGGCATGATTGTAATCCTTATTCGTTGTTCGCTGTTTCACTAGTAGAGTCAGTCGCGCTTGCAACTTCTTCACCAGCATCAGCCATTTGTACATCTTGACCAGCTTTTAAGGTAACATAGGCTTTTTTAAAGTCATTACGACGGCCGATGCTTTTACCAAAACGCTTTGTCTTACCTTTAACATTCAAAGTGTTCACTTTAGTAACTTCAACACCTTCAAACATCAACTCAACTGCTTTTTTGACTTCAAGCTTAGTAGCATTAGAGTCAACTTTAAATACCTGTACACCAAGTGAGTCACCAAGCATTTGAGATTTTTCTGAGAAGACAGGCCCTCTTAAGACCTGATAAAGTCTTGCGTTATTCATGCTAGTGCTTCCTCAAATTGTTTCGCAGCTTCAACTGACATGATCACTTTATCAAAAGCAATCAAACTCACTGGATCCACTTCAGATGTACCAAGTACATTGACATGTGGGATATTGCGAGCAGCTAAGTATAAGTTTTCGTCAACTTCTTTAGTAACGATAAGTGCACGAGGTGCATTCAAATCACTTAACTTTGCGATCAGCTCTTTGGTCTTAGGTGCAGACAAAGTCAACTCTTCAACCAAAATCAGACGCTCTTGACGTACCAATTCGGCTAGGATGCACTGCATAGCACCGCGATACATTTTGCGGTTAACTTTCTGTGACCAGTCTTGTGGTTTTGCCGCGAATGCACGACCACCAGAACGCCAGATTGGGCTACGAATAGAACCTGCACGAGCGCGACCAGTACCTTTTTGGCGCCATGGCTTAATACCACCGCCAGAAACTTCGGCACGGGTCTTTTGCGCACGTGTACCTTGACGAGCACCTGCAAGATATGCAGTGACGACTTGATGCACTAATGCTTCGTTGAATTCACGACCAAAAGCCGTATCAGAAAGCTCAACCGCCGCACCTGTAACTGTTTTTAAATCCACGTTAATCCCCTTGCTTAGGCTTTGATTGACGGACGTACGATAACGTCGCCACCGGTGGCACCTGGGATAGCACCCTTGATGACAAGTAACCCTTTTTCGGCATCAACCGAAACCACTTCTAGGCCTTGAACGGTGACACGTTTGTTACCCATCTGACCTGGCATCTTTTTGCCTTTGAATACTTTACCTGGTGACTGGTTTTGACCAGTTGAACCAAGGGCACGATGAGATACTGAGTTACCATGAGTGGCATCTTGCATGCTAAAGTTGTGACGCTTTACGCCGCCTTGAAAGCCTTTACCTTTACTCTGTCCTGTGACATCAACCATCTGACCTTGTTCGAACAAGTCAGCTAGGATCTCACCACCAATCTCACGACCTTCAAGATCGCTATCATTGGCACGAAATTCCCAAACACCACGACCAGCTTTGACGCCAGCTTTTGCGAAGTGACCTTTCTGTGCGGCTGTTACGCGGCTGTCACGACGAGTACCTGTGGTGATTTGAATGGCTTGATAGCCATCTACATCAGTATTTTTTAATTGAGTAATGCGGTTTGCACTAACCTCAATCACTGTTACAGGGATAGAGGCACCTGTTTCAGTGAAGATACGGGTCATGCCGCATTTTTTACCGACTAAACCGATCGCCATTTTAGACCTCTTTATATCTTATATTAATGAGTTGGGCGTTTAATATGCATTAACCCAAAGCAATTTGAACGTCAACGCCCGCCGCTAAGTCTAACTTCATTAACGCATCCACAGTTTTGTCAGTAGGCTGAACAATGTCAACCATACGCTTATGAGTACGGATTTCGTACTGATCACGTGCGTCTTTATTGACGTGTGGCGAAGTTAGAACGTTGAAGCGCTCAATGCGAGTCGGCAACGGTACAGGACCACAAACTTGCGCACCGGTGCGCTTTGCAGTATCAACGATCTCTTGTGCAGATTGATCAATCAAACGATGATCAAAAGACTTAAGACGGATACGGATTCTCTGGTTAGCCATGCCAGCAAGCTCCTAATATGTGCTTTTGTCATTCTTGCTTTGCAAGTAAATGAGAAAAAGCCGTTTGGTTAAATATTCACTTAAAGCGGCCTTCTGTTCTTAACCAGAATGAGTTCTTTAGCGGAACTTATAGCGTGCTAAAAGCAAAATAGTTTAAAGCCCCGCCAACTCTCCTATTCATGTAGAGGTCAGCAAAGGCATAATGAAATAGTGCTAGAAACGATGCTCTAGCTGTCATAGCGCTGGCTGTTTTATTAGCTGCGCGTATATAATTCAGTGGTGTGTATTATACAGAGTATTTATCTGATTGCAAGTCTCTTGTAAAAAGGCCTCTTAAGAAAGCAGCGTTTTCAAATTATGGGAAAATGAAGTCTTACTTTAAACCATATTCAATCTAAAACAATATCATATTGTTCTTGGGTATATAGGTTTTCTACTTCAAATGTAATCACTCGTCCTAACAAATACTCAAGATCTGCAACGGTATCTGCTTCTGAGGTTAGCAATAAATCAATAACTGCAGCATGAGCCACGACGGTAAACTTCTTTGGTGAATTATAAGTACGAGCACAGCGCATCATTTCACGAAATATCTCAAAACAAACCGTTTCAGCTGTTTTGACAAACCCACGACCTTGACAAGTTGAACAAGGCTCACACAGTTGCTGGCCTAAAGACTCACGCGTACGCTTACGTGTCATCTCAACCAACCCAAGCTCACTCACTTGAGTGATATTGGTTTTAGCATAGTCTTGTGCTAGTTGTTCTTGCAGACTTGTTAATACATCATTTTTATGTTCTTGTTCTAACATATCAATGAAGTCTAGTATAATAATACCACCTAAATTACGCAGACGCAGTTGGCGAGCAATGGCATGCGTGGCTTCAAGGTTGGTCTTGTAGACAGTATCTTCTAGTGAGCGCCCGCCAACGAAAGAGCCGGTGTTGACATCGATGGTGGTCATTGCCTCTGTCTGATCAATGATAAGATAACCACCAGATTTTAGATCGACACGGCGTTTTAAGGCATCGCGTAGGTCGTCCTCGACACGGTGCACGTCGAACAACGCTGGCTCGGCGGTATAATGTACAATTCGCTCATATACAAAAGGCACAAACTCTTTGGCAAAATATCGTACTTGCTCATAAACTTGCGCATTATCGATAATGACTTTTTCAGTATCAGCATGAACCAAGTCACGTATCGAGCGCAGTGGTAACGATAACTCTTGATAAATAAGCTCAGAGCTTTGATGATGATTTATCTCTTGACGACGCGCACAAATGGTTCGCCACAGCTGGACAAGGTAATAAATATCTTCTTCAAGTTTGTTCACAGGTACGCGCTCAGCAGCGGTACGAGCGATCAACCCACCCTTTAAACTGACTGTCTGCATCAAACTTGTCAGCTCAGTCTTTAAGCGAGTACGCTCATCTTCACTATCAATACGTTGAGAGATGCCAACATGATCGCTTGATGGCAAATACACAAGATACCGTGATGGTAATGAGATATTGGTAGTCAAGCGTGCACCTTTACTCCCTAGCTGATCTTTGGTTACTTGTACAAGGATACGTTGACCTTCGTGCAGACGATGCTGGATAAGTGTTTTAGTAAAAGGAATCACCTCTGTACTGCGCGTTCTGACCACAGGTGGCGTGACGGCCAAGCCTTCCATAGTATCTGCAACTGGACTAGCCCCCGTAGCGGCAGTTTGTTTATGGTTATCATCGTCAACTATGGTATTTTTATTTTCGACGACTGGGCGCGGCTCACGTTGCATATCATTAACATGTAAAAATGCGGTTCGTGATTGACCGATATCAACAAATGCCGCCTGCATACCAGGCAACACGCGGACAACCGTTCCCAGATAAATATTACCAACCAAACCCAATTTATGATGGCGCTCTATATAAATCTCACCGAGCACGCCATTATCTAGAACAGCCACGCGGCATTCCATTGGGCTGATATTCATTAGCAGCTCTTCAGACATATTTTTTCTCTTATTTATTACTTATGGTACTTATTAATATTGAAATCACAGTCTAACAAATGTCCCATCATGCTGCCCACTACCCTGCCGTGTCATTATGTGACTGCTTACTTTCACGTTTACCTTATAAACAGTCTTTATGTTTGTTTATTCTTAGATTTTTGGACCTTAGCTGCTTCATCGATTAATGCTAACGTTTGCGCCAACGGTAAGCCCACGACATTGGTATAGCTACCATTGATACGTATCACCCAAGCAGCCGCTAAACCTTGAATAGCATACCCCCCTGCCTTGTCAGCGGGCTCGCCACTGTCCCAATAAACACGCATCATATTTTGTGTTAAAGGAACAAAGGTGACATCTGTCGATTCAATGATTTGTTTTTGCCAGACAGCTTTTAATGGTCTATCGTTTAGCTCTTTTACTTCGTCAGTGAATGATACTAAGGTTGCTTGTACGGCAGTCCATACTTGATGAGAGCTATCAGACATTTGCTGCCACATGCGGTAGGCATGAGCGCGATCTGCGGGCTTGACAAGAACTGTGTGACCATCAGGTAATACACCGATAGTATCAGCTGTTAGAACAATAAATGATGTGGCAAGTTTGCATGATTTGAAAGAGTCATGATGATAATTTGTCTTTAGTTGCACGATAGCTGCGTCAGCCTTGGCCGCAATCATGCGTTGAATATACTCTTTTGGAGATTCATTGTCGTTGGGAGTCTCATCAATATCAACGCTCATGACTTCAAGCTCGAGCTTGGCATCGGTCAGAAGCTTACGACGACGCGGCGAACCAGACGCCAATATAATAGTCATTACTACCCTCTTATTATTGTCAGGACTTACTATTCTTGAATTAAATGCTGTGCAAAAACTGACGTATGAATCATCTAACGCGTAAATCCACGCAATATTAACAGTATGAGAGGCCAGCTTAAGATGCTCATCAACAAAGACAATCCTGACTGTGCGATGAATAAACTTTGGGTCATCAGTTGTAATGTCCACAGAGTAAGCTGAAAAACAATCATCCCAATAGCTGCTAAAAACCAGGCGCTAAATGTATTTAACTGCTTAACTTGAAGACTGCAAACCCTAAGTGCCAACACCATGACGACTGCTGCAAATGCTTGCTGTCCAAGATGAGTATCCATCAACAAGTCAGCAATAATACCAACCATAAAAGCGGTAAAGACTCCAACATATCGCGGCTGAAACAACAACCAAAATATTAATACCATCATTAAGATCATGGGACGTAAAGCTGCCATGCTTGGGCTTAGTGGATAGACACTAGGTGATGAGGCAACCACAAAACTCAATATGATTGCGATAAGCATCTTACTAGATGAATGCTCAGAGTTTGAAAGTGCCATGAATGCTTGCCTTAACGATTGATTAACGACTGGCAGGTAGTGGTAATTCGGTGTCAATATACGTCACCTTATCTTGTAAGATAAGCACATAAGCATTATCAACAAAGTTGGCAGCAGGTGATACCTCAATCGTTCTAAAATTGTCGGCTTGAGTGTCTGTGATGCGGGTAATACGGCCGACACGATAGCCCGCTGGAATACGGCCGCCTAAACCGGAAGATACTAGCTCGTCGCCAATACGTACATCCGAGGTTTTGAATACGTAATTAAGGCTCAGTGAGGTTGGAATACCTGCACCTGTGACAATGGCACGTTGACCAGTACGCTTGATGGTTACGGCAACTGATTGCTGTTCGTCTGTGATGAGTAACAAGCGGCTGGTATTGGGATAGACATTGATAATTTGCCCTAAAATACCATTTTCATCAATCACCGTTTGCCCCACTTGAACACCATCTTGCGCGCCTTTATTAAGCACTACGATCTGTTTGAGTAAATTGGTATCGGTGCCAATCACTTGTGCTAAATTTAAATCAAACAAATCAGGCTTGGTCGTTGATAAGATACCTTGTAAGCGGGCATTTTGCGCCAAGATATAATCTTGCTGCTGAAGCTTTGCTTTTGCATGAATCAGTTGTGATTTTAATTGTACGTTTTGGCGGCGTAAAGCTTCTTTTGATTGTATGCTACCGCGTGCCCAGTGTTCAGCATAGCTTGGTAATAAAGAAAATTCATAGATAGGCTGCATGGCAGCATGACTAATACTACGGACAGGTTTAAACAACTCCGGATTTTTGCTATCAAACCACATGATAATTAACGCCACTATTAATACAATAGCAGTCCTACGAAGTGCGAGTGGCTGACGAGCAAAAATACTTGGGATCATAGGGCATCTAATTTGATCGGTACCCAGCGCGGGGTATAAAGCTATTATGCGCGAACATAACGGCGTATGCTAGTTGTTGATACAACAAAGGCAGCCATATTGACCGCCTTTGTTCAGTTATTCATTTTAGCCTAGGTTTATTATCTACAAGTGACCAGAATCACTATTGCAAGTAACCAAAGCGCTTATAAAAGCTTTATACAAAAATCATATTTAAGCTTTTGTTATTAATAAAATCAAGCGCAATACCGCCACCACGACTGACACAAGTAAGTGGGTCTTCTGCAACAGTAACTGGTAGACCAGTCTCTTTTGAAATAAGCTTATCCAAATCACGTAATAATGCACCACCCCCAGTTAGGACAATACCGCGCTCGGCGATATCCGATGACAACTCAGGTGGGGTTTGTTCAAGTGCAGCTTTTACTGCACTGACGATACCACTTAGCGGATCGCTTAATGCTTTTTGGATTTCTTCTGAATTGACGCTAAATGTCTTAGGTACGCCTTCTGCCATACTACGGCCACGGACTTCTACTTCTAAGTTGCTCTCTTCGTTAAGCGCTGAGCCCACTTCTTGTTTGATACGTTCGGCGGTTGTCTCACCAATCACACAACCATGGGTACGGCGTACATGAGTAATAATCGCGTCATCAAACATATCACCGCCAATGCGGATCGACTCGGCATACACACAGCCAGACAGTGCGATAACAGCAATCTCAGTGGTACCGCCACCGATATCGACGACCATCGAACCACTGGCCTCATGAACCGGCATTCCTGCACCGATAGCTGCGGCCATCGGCTCTTCTAATAGCAGTACTTTGTTAGCGCCCGCTGATGACACTGCTTCACGAATAGCCTTTCGCTCAACCAAAGTCGACTTACAGGGTACGCAAACCACGACATTGGGCTGTGCCATAAAACGTTTGGCTTTTACTTTGGCAATAAAATGCTTTAGCATCTTTTGGGTGACTTCAAAGTCAGCGATGACCCCGTCTTTTAATGGACGAATGGCAGTAATATTGGCAGGAGTACGTCCAAGCATTTGCTTGGCATCAAGACCAACAGCAGCGACGGTCGGGTTTTGCGTACGGTTGCTACGTAAGGCGACCACCGTAGGCTCATCGAGCACTACCCCTTTATTAGGAATAAAAATTAAGGTGTTCGCAGTACCAAGGTCGATAGCGATATTATTCGATAAAAATCCAAACGGGTTCATTAATATATCCAGCGGCTTACAAATGAGATGACTGAGGCGATGCTTATTAGTATCAAGTAGAGAGCGGTTAAAGACTCAAACAAACAAAAACGTATCTTTGCGATAGGTTTGAATCATGCAATACTGACTAGAAACTAAAAGTGAGATAAATTATACCGATTTAGTCTCAAAAAAACATCGTTATTTACACTGTAAAGTAAGTATTATTTAATCAAAAAATAGACCCTAATAAATCAATTAAGTGATTTTTCAATAGCGTTTATCGCTATATCGTACTTTCGCCAAACAATGTGCGGCTACTTTACCGTATTTAGCAAGTTAATTGTTAGGCAATTGAAAATAAATCAATAACTGTATCGTCACAGTACCAGTTGTTTGTGATTATGCAGCAATCTAACACAGCGCTCTGTAAACTTAGGCCAGATGCTTTATAATAAACTTACTCTATATACGATATTATTTTAGTAGTCATATACCTACTCTAACAAAAACTGTCTTTAACTGGAGAAATTATGTCACAGCAACCTGCAACGTCCGACAGCAATGTTAGTCGTGAAGAAATTTTAGAAGTTGCCAATTTGGCCCGTTTAGGTGTCGATGCAAGTACGGCGAGCAGTTACGCTGACGATATCAGTAAGGTGCTAACCCTTATGCAAACCCTTGGTAACGTCGATACAGATGGTGTCAAACCTCTATCAAATATTCATGAGGCTTGCCAAGAGTTGCGCACTGACGTGGCAAAACACGATATCAATCGTGCACGTAATCAGTCAGTTGCGCCCGCTGTAGAAGATGGACTATATCTGGTACCACAGGTCATTGAATAGTCCGCTGTACTGATATTTACGTTTATTTTCTTACATTTTATGCTATTAACATTTTGACGGACGACACCTTATGTCTGAACTTCATCTATTGAGTACCCAGCAGCTTGTCACAGGCTTACAAGACAAACAATTTAGCAGCCTTGAGCTGACTGACCATTATATCAAGCGCATTGACGCGCTAGATGGCAAGATTAATAGTTTTATCACACGAACCTCTGAGACAGCACGCGCCCAAGCACAGGCAGCTGATGAGATGCGAGCACAAGGCGATAAAAGACGTCTGCTTGGGGTGCCAATGGCGCATAAAGACATCTTTTGTACCCAAGGCGTGCTGACGACTTGTGGCTCAAAAATGCTACACAACTTTGTCTCACCTTATAACGCCACTATCGTCTCCAATATCGATAAAGCGGGCATGATTAGCTTAGGTAAGCTCAATATGGACGAGTTTGCAATGGGCTCAGACAACAGTAGCTCTTACTATGGCACGGTACAAAACCCCTGGAACCTAGAGCGTGTCCCTGGCGGCTCATCTGGTGGTAGTGCTGCCGCTGTCGCCGCAGGTTTTGTGCCAGTCGCAACAGGTAGTGATACTGGAGGCTCTATTCGTCAGCCTGCATCATTTTGCGGCTTGACAGGTATCAAGCCCACTTATGGCCGTGTATCGCGCTTCGGTATGATCGCCTATGCCTCAAGTCTTGACCAAGCCGGTAGCATGGGTAAGAGCGCTAAAGACTGCGCGTATCTACTACAGCCGATGATCGGTCATGATCCGCGTGATGCAACCTCTATCAAGTATGATATGCCCGATTACGTACAAGACCTTAATGATGCAGAGGCAGCCGCCGGTGACAAGCCCTTTGATGGTCTACGTATCGGTGTCGCAAAAGAATATTTCAGTGAAGGGCTTGATAGCGAGGTCGAACAAGCGGTCCGTGCGGCTCTCAAACAGTATGAAGATCTGGGCGCAACCATTGTAGAGGTGAACATTACTGATCCTGAGATCACCCTTGCCACCTACTACATGCTAGCGCCTGCCGAAGCATCATCTAACCTCTCACGCTTCGATGGCGTACGCTTTGGCTATCGCTGTGAAAACCCAACCGATCTAGTCGATCTATATACACGCTCACGCTCTGAAGGTTTTGGTCCTGAAGTACAACGTCGTATCTTGACAGGTACCTATGCATTGTCTGCAGGTTATTTTGATGCTTATTATACAAAAGCACAAAGAATACGCCGCTTAATCGTACAAGATTTCGATGAAGCATTTGCCGATTGTGATGTGATTGCCAGCCCAACCTCCCCAACGGCAGCTTACAAACTTAGTGAAGACCTTGATCCTGCAACAATGTACTTAGGTGATGTCTACACTATCGCGGTTAACTTGGCCGGTCTACCTGCACTCAGTCAGCCAGTTGGTTTGACCTCAGAGGGCTTACCTATTGGCTTGCAATTAATTGGTCAATATTGGCAAGAAAGTAAGCTGTTGGCTACCGCTCATTTATTTCAGCAGCATACAGATCACCATTTGCAATCTTCTGCTATCGCCGAGAAGGCGGTTTAATACTCCGTTATAGTCAAATAACTTACCGTATAATATGCGCAAAAATTTGACTCCACTTTTAGCTTCACTGGAGATATACAATGAGTTTTCTTAACATGATGAAGCAAGACTATCGCTTAGATGATAATCAAGCTCTGACTTTAAAGACAGATCTTAAAAACTTAGAAACCTTTTTTGATGAAAACTTTGAGGACACGCCAAGTTTTTTTCAGACGTTTTACGATAAGTTTGAAAAGATTATTGCCCCTTACGGCTTTATTGAGGGGGATGCTAAGCAAGCTGAACCTTTGGTAAGTAGCTTGTACAGTCAAGGTAAGTTTAGAATTTTGATGAGCTATGTTATTTCTGCTTTTTATCAAAGTGGCGGGAGTAGTGAGATATTTGCAGATACCTATACGCAGATGCAGAACCATCACTAAAGCTTGCTATTTAAGCAGTTACAGTCTGGTTTTCGCACACTATTATAGCCATTATAAAAAGACGGAAATGGGGGTGAGAACTGTAAAGTGTTCCCTACGCTTCCTAAAGATGAATGGCTTGATTTACGAGCGCTAATTATTGGTACTAGAGAATAGTGAAGTCTGCCATAACAAGATCGTTTAGCCTCGATTGAGGAAAAGCGAAGCACTGTTTTGTTCGAGCTTAAGGGGTTTTGTATTATCGTAAATTTTGTAGCAAAGAGTAGCGAAAAGCAGGATAAGCTACAAAAAATTTATTGCAAATAATGATAGTAAGTCACGACTATAACTTTATAGCTTAACGATTATTTATTTTAATTTTTGATAGGATTTTATAATGGAAATGACAGAATTTGCAGTTCGCAAAGAATTGCTCGTCGATGGTTACGAGGTGGTGATCGGGATTGAGATTCATTGTCAGCTAAATACCGAAAGCAAGTTATTCTCGAGCGCACCGACCGACTTCGGTCATGAGCCAAATAGCCAGGCCAGCATCGTCGATTTGGGTCTGCCTGGTGTTTTGCCAGTTTTAAATGCTGGAGTGGTCGATCGTGCCCTAAAATTTGGCATTGGTGTCAATGCTGAGCTGGGGTTATTCAACACTTTTGATCGCAAAAACTATTTTTACCCTGATTTACCTAAAGGCTACCAGATTACCCAGATGGTCCACCCTATCGTTGGCAAAGGTTATATCGATGTGGTGGTGAATGAAGGCGAGAAAAACGAGTACCCAAAACGCATGGGTATCACACGCGCGCATTTAGAAGAAGACGCTGGTAAATCCGTACATGATGCTGTCGATGGTATGACGGGCGTCGATCTAAACCGTGCGGGTACGCCGCTGGTCGAAATTGTCTCTGAGCCAGACATGCGCTCTGCTCACGAAGCACTTGCTTATATAAAAGCCATTCATCAGCTGGTTACGTGGCTTGGCATCTCAGATGCTGTTATGGCAGAAGGCTCATTTCGCTGTGACTGTAACGTCTCTGTGCGTAAACCAGGCGACGAGCTTGGCACACGAACTGAGCTGAAAAACCTAAACTCGTTCCGCTTTATCGAACGTGCCATCAATCGCGAAATCGAGCGTCAAATCGATATCATCGAGGATGGCGGTCAAGTCGTGCAAGCAACGATGCTCTATGATCCAGAGCGCGATGAAACGCGTACCATGCGTACCAAAGAGGACGCCAACGACTATCGCTACTTCCCTGACCCTGACTTGCTGCCAGTACGTATTGAGCAGCATACGATTGATGAGATTAAAGCGGCAATGCCTGAGCTACCTGTTGCTCGACGTGCGCGTTTTGAAGAGGCGCTCGGTCTGTCAGAGTACGATGCTCGTATATTGACCGGTAGCCGCCAGCTTGCCGATTATTTTGAAGATGTAGTCGCAGAGATCGGGCAGCAAGATGCGAAGATGGCCGGCAACTGGGTCATGGGCGAGCTGCTGGGTGCATTGAATAAAGATGATAAAGACATCGTTGACTCCCCTATCAGCGCTAAGCAATTGGCTGGTATGCTGGAGCGTATCAAAGACGACACTCTATCTGGCAAATTGGCTAAGAAAGTCTTTAGTGCCTTATATGAACGCGAAGGTGGCAACGATGATGACGCAGCAGATAAAATCATCGAAGAAAAAGGACTTAAGCAAGAAACCGATACGGGCGCCATTAAGGCCATGGTTGAAGACGTCATTGCAAACAATCAAACGATGGTAGATGAGTATAAAGGCGGTAAGCAAAAAGCCTTTAATGGTCTGGTCGGTCAAGTCATGAAAGCCAGTCGCGGTAGTGCCAACCCACAGCAAGTCAATCAGATTTTAAAAGAGCTGCTGGATTAAGACGAATGGCCAATCTGTCATACTAACTATGGTACGTAGAAATGTGTTGTAAATTTTAAGCAAAACAAATAGCTCTTGCAATATGCCTAATTTTGCGTAAAATAGTCAGTCATTCGGGGCGTAGCGCAGTCTGGTAGCGCACCACACTGGGGGTGTGGTGGTCGCAGGTTCAAATCCTGCCGTTCCGACCAAACATAGTAGTAATAGAGAAAAGCCAATCATTGTTTTCAATGGTTGGCTTTTTTTGTGCTAAATTTGGATGGTGATTATATGATAATTGATAGAGAAAAAAATAATGAAAATTCTGTAAGACATGATGAACAATCGAAAGCCAGTCATCCATATAGTTTTAGGTTGGCTTGTCTTATATCTACTTTGATTTAATGGTGTGTAGAGGTGTGAATTATGAAAAGTCTTAGTGATTATTTAAATATTGAAGACACTGTTAAATTTATCAAAGAGGTAACGAAAGTACCTTTTTTTGATAAGGGTAACTTATTTGATCTCGTAATAAAAAAGGAGCTACAGCCTATAATTTATTTTGATGGTTATGGCTCAACATGGAGAAACAAACTATATTCACCCTACCCTGAAGATTTTGAAAACATAAACGAATGGTCAGGAGGTCTAGAGTACTCAGCACAATCAAATCATGTTAAAGGATATTTTTATATTTTACATGGTGAAGCTATTATGAATTCTAAAAACATAATAACACACAGACGGTTCATTATTCAGAATTTAGTAGATTATCAAATCATACCTGACTACTCTCTACCGAATCGAGGATCAAACTCAAAAGGGGATATATTCAGGAGAACACCTCTATATGTAGCTGACCATATTTTATTATCTACTGAAAATCCAAAAGATGAGATTATAGAACCGTATTTTAGTGAAAGCGATATTAAATTTTGTGTTTTGGATCTGATAAACATGATTGATAAAAATGGATATTATTCAGATGTCGAGGCGATTGAGCCAAACGAATCTCCTGATGACGAGCCAACACATCATAAAACTATTAATTCTATGGCAACATTAATAGCGACCCTTCTCAAACTGGCAAGTTATGATAAACAAGAACTGGAAAATCCTCATGGCACTATTAATAAAGAAATCATAGCAAAAGCTGAGGGACTAGGTCTAACTCTAGGTAAAGACTTCATTGCAAAATGGCTAAAGAAAGCTGATGAAGTTCTATAGAACTTTGCCATTTTCTATATAGAACTATCGAATGACCTTACTTCATAAACTAGCAACCATAAGCCGTAGCAATCAAGTTACGGTAAATTATGGAGCTATAAAAATGACACGCTTAGAAAAAGCTAAAGTTTCAATCAGCACAAAACTATCAGTCCAAAAGCTATTCAACAAACTACCCAAATGGTCGTTTGTTATATTAAAATTTTTGATCATTATCTTAGTACCTTTATTATCAAATGCACCAGATATTCAGCTTAACTTTTATATGATTAATATCATGCTCTAAGTATAGAAGACACAACAAAAAAGCCAGCCATTGAACCCAATAACTAGCTTTTTTTATACTAACTACTATCGATTCATTACTAAAAAGACGCTTTCGTAATCTTACTCAGCGCTTCATTAATTTTAAAAGCTTTAGACTTAATATCAGTGAAGCCAAACGACTCTAAACGCTCAGTATGTTTAGCAAGGTATCGATTGGCGTCATCTAAATTATCAAACACATAAATACCGCCCGCTTCTTGCGTCTCTTCGTTTTCTGTCCATAGCTTATAGACTAAACCTTGCTCGTTTGCGATATCTTTAGCAAGCTCTTGCATAGATTCAAAGAACTTATCGCCAAAAGGGCCGCTATAAGGGAAGTCGATTTGCAAAAGGTATTTCATAGTTTAATCCTCATTATCTTTGATAGCTTGTTTTATGATCGACAGAGGCTACGCTGCTAGATACGTTCAATCTTAACATAGTACGATTGACTATAGACTTTTGCCAAGCGAGCAGTTAGGGTAAATGCTCTACAACTTACTTCGGTTTATTCTATGTCCGAGCCTATCGCTCATTCATTGTCCACACTTACAAATCCTGCGCCTTGGGAAGCGTACCAGCGTCCTTATGTGCGTGATTTGGCTTATGTGCTGGCGTGCCCCAATGTATTGACAGGATGGCTGGATTTTGCACCCTATCAGAACACTCATACAGTATCGGTACACAGTGCCAGCTTTTGGCAGCAGCAGTTTGACGCATATCAGCAGCGTTTAGAAGAGCTTGATACCACCAATGCTTATCAGGAGCTAACGCGCTATCTACTGACACGACCCAGTCCCAATCGTTTGGGTTTTCACTTTGAGGGATTATTATCTTTTTGGTTAGCAGATGGTTTTGCGCGTCAGTTGCATCCATACGAGACACTCGCTAGTAATGTACAGCTATTTAATGGCAAACAAACCTCTGGCGAGCTTGATTTGATTTTATACAACCACAAGGAGACAGTCACTGAACATTGGGAACTGGCCATTAAGTTTTTTATGGGATCAGCCCCTTTTGCGCCCGAAAATTGGGTTGGGATTAACTCAAACGACAATCTACAGCGCAAAATGACCCATATGCAGACCAAACAATTTCGTACTATATGGGTAGATACTAGGGATCATGGACAAGTCAAAATTGATAAGCGTTATGGTGTTATAAAAGGACGGTTCTTTTTACCCATCAATACGACTGATTTTATTTATCCTGATTGGCTTTCACCAAGCTTTCCTATGCATGAATGGTGCGATAAATGGGATAAGGATAATCTAACGACAATTGATATGACGAGCCTTCGACGCGCAAATTATATCGAATGGTTTACGAAACGCAGCTTTTATGACAGCTACGATGGTCAGAAGCCCCAGATAGTGTGGCCAGACGATACGCTACCTAGAACAGGGCTATACTTTGAAGGTGATAAGCCGATAGTCATTTATCCCAAGCAGCGTGACCCTAAACTGGATGATACTTAATGTTAACCTACCATGAGTAACGTCCATATAAGCTAACCTCACTGCGCTGGGCTTTTTCTGAGTCAAGACTATCGGTGAGTAACTTGATACCACCATACTGACTATCTACAGCAAGTCCCAACGCTTGTGTTTGCGGCTCTATTAAACCAGTAATAGTGAGTGGATAGTAATCTTCATTGGTTTGATAGCCTGCTGACAACTGATATAAGCCTTGGATATCATTCACTTGACCATGGACACCGAGCTGCCATTGAGGGTTTAGCTGATGTATGAGACTACCTTCCACGCGCCATGGCAATGTTTGCGTAATATCATCAATGTCGAGTTGACCTTCGGTCATATCTACGGGTCGTCTATTGGCATCATAATCTAGTACATATTGCGTACTAGGCGTGTCTTTCCAATGCATACGTCCCAGAATATCGTAACCACGGATAGATAACTGCGTACGATCGGTTAATGCGCCTGTCAAATTCATATCTAACGAATAACCATAACCCGTTGGTTTGTTGGGATGCCAGTTTAGATCCTCCTCCCCAAGTGCTGGCTCATCGTAATAATAATCTACATAAGTATTCGTTCTATTTAGACGGTCTATATTTCTAACTGTTTCGCCAGCAGGGTATGCTTGTGATGTAATACTGCCGCTAGCTTCACCGTCAAGCAAATGCAAACCTTTCCAAATGTTGGCATAAGTGGTCAGCTGCCAATTGGGCGTTAATTGCTGAGCAAAACCTACGTTTGCGCCAACACGTTCATTATGCTGTGCCTCTAACTCTAAAGCATAAGTTTGATTTTGATTGGGGAGCTGGTTGTTTTGATACTGCCAATATAAGTCTGCGGTTTCTTGATTAAAGGTCATCAAATAGTCATAACGCCATGCCAAACCATAGCTGATCGGACTGTCAGCTGGGCGTACATTGAGTGACGCGCGCCCCTGCGCGTAAGCATGGGTACCAGACTCTAACGGCGCATCCCAATCCTTGATAAAAGCTGCAATAGGCTGCGCTGGACTATGAGCACTCGCCATCACTATCCAATCAATTTGTGTGTCTGGCTTCTTAGAAGCTATCAATGGCGTAGACACTAAAGATGGCATTAGGTTTTTCTCTAAAATGAAGTCATCACCAGTAAGTTGATAAGTTACTGACGGCTCTTGCGCGATAGCAGAGATTGAAATACCTGTACTTATAATAATCAATATATTGCGTGTGATAGTGACCATTTGATCGTGTACCTGAGAAGACTTGATAGATTGAGGTGAAAGAAAACTTTGTATAAATGGCATATGAATGAATGGGCGCAAAAAAGCACAATCTTCTTCCATAAATTAAAAAGCACAAAAAAGAGACAGGGCTAGCTGTCTCTTTTTGTCCATGATCAATATCTCAAATACATATCATCACTGGCCTAGAGGAATAAATCTGTTGTCTTTAAATTTGGCGCTTACTGTACCGTTGTTCTGTAATAGCTCACCAAAGACTTTACCATTGACCTTGATATCAGCAAATTTACCAGTTTTGGGGTCTTGTATGATGAATTTATTATCGACATCGAATTTTAGCTTAATGGCGGCATTATTTTGGGTAATATCAAGCTGTGTACACTTGCAACTGATATTATATTGAGTGTCCAAGATGGTTTTACCTGTCACGTACAGACTTTTACCGTCTACGCTTGCTTTCAAACCTTGCAGTTCTACCACATCACGCGCTGTACGTTTTAGGTTCGCTTGAATATCTAAAGGTATAATTGCAGTCGAAGTCGCAGTCTCTTTTGTCACGTTACCCTTAAGAGACATGACAATTTCTACTCCAACGAACTTACCAGCAGCCTCTTCAATATTACCTTCTTGGGTCACTTTGATGACGTTTTTGATATCGGTTTCATTAGCAACCGCGTTTAGCGAAATGGCGACATCTGTTGCAGGCTTTTCTTTGAGTAATTCGCCCGTCAGCTTAATAGCGGTTGGCAAAGTTCTGACCACCAAGGTGCCATCAGCAAGCTTGCGACTCATATCTAAAAACCCTAGCTCAACGTCACGGGCTTCAATGATACTATCGTTAGCTTTAAGTTTTACATTATCCAGTTTAATGACCGCTTTTTCTAAAGTAATGCCGGCTCTATTGACATCATTTATATCAAACTCATCATTAACCAAGACTTTATCACTGAATTGCGCATTAACCGTTGCGCCTTGTGAAGTTGAGCTCAAAACGACAGCGTCCGCTTTTGAACCAATGCCAAGACGATTGAAGCCATAACGGCCTGTAAAATCATCAGTACTGGTATTAGAAGCCAATGAGTTTTCAAATTTATCGTAGGTTATCTTGAAAGAATCTTTGGTTACTGTTGTGTCTATATCATTGGTTAGCGGATTATAGTTATGTTCCAAACGTTCACTATTCACAAGCGTAGTACCAGATAGTTTGAATTTGCCATTGGCATCAAGCGTTGCAAGAAAATCATCGCTTGGCTGTAGCTTATTATTATAAAATCTGTCCCAATAAAAATCGCTTTCTAAGTTGTTATCTATTACTTCTTGCAGATCGCCATTATCCCTTAAGTAAGCAACATCTGCTGCATCCAATTTTGCTATTGAATTCTCTTTCATATACCCATGTAAACCTTCAGCGATATCAAAGGTTAGGTTTACTCGGGCTTGCTGCTGTTCGGTCAAAATCTCACTAGCGTCTTCATAAGCATCTTCGATTGCTTTGTTATCTAAAATAAACTGCTTTGCAGTATTGATGATGCTTTTAGCTTGCTCAAGCTCAGACAATTTATTGTTTACAGGAGGCTTAGAAGGTACAGCTGAGCCATTATTGTTAGAGGCCGTAGTGCTAGTATTGTCACTATCGCTACCGCACCCTGCTAATGCTAAAGTGCTGGCGAATGCTAGCGCAGTCAGTTTAAAAAACTTCATAAAACAATCCTTTATTGGTAAGACCTAGTTGAGGTAATGACAGTAAATGTGATTTGAATAGATGATTGACCGACTTAACACTAACAAAACTTCAATCAAAACTTATGTTCACTAATCAATAATGGAATAGTATAATTATTTACTGCCCAAGTCCATACAATAATCCGTTGTATTGTAAAAGATATTCAAACGTTGGCAAAGAAGTCTATGGGTTTCATAATAAAAAGAAGCCAGATACAAGCAGTACCTGACTCTGATGAACTGACAGTCAATGAATTAGCAATAGTATTACGCTTCATAAGTTTCAATAACCTGCATCAGCTCGTATCTCAGTATATCGACACTTGGTATGCGCTCAGCATGAAACCTGACAATCGGGATCCCTGCGCTTGCTAGCGCTTTGTCCTTTTTGTCATCAGCCTTTTGTCTTGATTTACTAGTATGCGTCCAGTCGTCAAGCTCGATGGCAACCAATGTCGTCTGCGCATCGATATCAGTAATAACATAATCGACACTTTGACGGCAGATACGGTTGAACCAAAAGCTACGCTCAGAGGCTTCTTCACTATCAGCATTGATGATACGAGAAAGTTGAACTTGTACAAATATATGATATTCAGGCAGTGCGTTTTTGAGCTTTTGAAAAAATATGACCTCAGTATCTGTCATGATAGGCATCGGTGCAAACGGCCAAATAGCCAGGTCGTCACCGCGTACAGGAGCTGGATTAGGTTCGGTATTTTTATGAGCTTGATGTCTTGATAATAGCTTTGGTAAGACAATGAACCCCAAAAAACCTACGGCTAATACCAAGAACACAATGCCAAACGACATAATCACACCTTATAAAGTTTTAAAACGATTAACTTTAGAGGTTTCTAAATAGTCAATCGTAACGTAGCAACCACTATTGGCTAACACGTTCTACAGAGAAAAGTAAATGAGCCATAAATAGGGCTTATATTATCTAAGCAATACTATCTGAGCTAATAATTAGTTACAATTTATAAATTAAAAAAACACGACAGCAGGTGTCGTGTTTTGAATGTTATGTGAGTAAAGGTATTATCAAAATCTAGTATATTAACCAGCTTTTATATTCAATAAAATCTATCGAAAATTTAACGCCAATACAGTACCCACGCTCCTGAGGTGTCAACTTGAGAATCTGTATTAATCTTATCCTTTAGTGCCAATGCAGCTACTTTTCCGCGCTCAGGGCCGACGATGACGCGTACACCGCGACTAGTAACACTGGTTTTGACTTGATAGCCGGCAGCTTTAAACTTTTTGGCTACTTCATCAGCTGAAGACTGATTGCTTGCCAAAGCGACTTGTACCCCGAAGCTGCCTTTTGCATCAGTTTCTCGAACTTCTTTACGCGCTTCGCGTAGCTTTTGTTGAGCTTCTCGTTTGGCATCAGCGGACTTTTTAGCGGCAGCTGCTTCACGCTCTAGGCGCTCAACCTGCTTACGTGATGGAATAGTTAGCTCTTGTCCGACTTGTAATGAAGTAGATGAGGATATATCGTTGGCTTGAGCCAGAGCTTCAACTGGCACATTATACTGGCGTGCTAGTTTGATTAAACCATCACCTCTTTTGACAGTATAATCTGTAGAGGCTGTCGGTGCAGCTGTTTTGGTGGCTTGCTCTTCAGCCTGCTTCTGCTGTTTGGCTGCTGCTTGTGCTTCTGCCTTTTTCTTAGCATCAGCTTTTTTCTTAGCTTCTGCTTCTGCTTCTTTTTTAGCCTGAGCTTCAGCTTGCTCTTTTGCTTCAGCTCGCTTTTCGTTATCTGCTAATTTTTTTGCTTCGGCCTGTTGAGCAGCTTTTTTGGCTTCTTCTTTCTCAGCCGCTTGAGCTTTTTGTTTTTCTTCATTGGTTGTGTTTGTTGTGGCATCAGTACGCGCTTGCACAGTTGGTGTTGTAACTGTTGAGCTATTTTCTACTTTCGTATCCTCATCCTCTGCTGGCATAGCGTTGGCAACATACTGCTGGTTTTCTGCGCGAGATTTCGCCAGTGCCTTTGCTTCTGCACTCTCCTGCTCTGCCAAAAACTGCTGAGCGCGCTTCTCTTGTTCTGCAACACGAGCCGCACGTTCTTTTTGCTTTTGTGCCAAGATACGTTTTTCAGTTTCGATATCTGTGGTTAATGGTTCTACAGTTGTTTGTTCAGTTGATGATTTTTCGACGATAGCAGCGGGCGTTGCTGGCTTATCATTAGTACCGATTTGTTGCACCATGGCGTATAGCATGACGCTACCGCCTATAATCATCCCGATGCCCAATAAGGCTTGTCTCGAAAAATTCATCCGTTTACGTCTCTTAGTTGGTTAATAAGGTTGATGGCTAGGCATGACCAGTCTATATCGTCATCTTACTTTACTGCAAAAATTACTGCAAAAATTGTGTCATGTTTATAAAACGCTTTGATTATAAAACATATTTTTCACGCTGTCTGCTATCAGGCATCTGTTAATGCAATTTTTGGACGTCAATCAGCTTTAGGAGATTATAATTATTCGTTTACATCGAGGGTAGTAAGCGCTTCACCGATGGTATGAAAGGAGCCACATACTACAATTAATTCTTGCGCTCCACTGTCTTCGATTACCGCTTGCGTGGCCTGTTGTAAATCAGTATAAACATGTATAGCAGTATCTTCTACGTATGCAGCCAATGCCGCTTGCAACTCCTCCATACTCGCTGCACGAGGATGATCAATCTCTGCAATATACCAATCCGTAATGGGTAATTTGGCTTGCGTTAAATGCTCGACCACCATCTCAATATCTTTATCTGCAAGCATAGAAAACAGCAGCTTAATAGAAGCCATTTGTCCATCATTTAAGACCGCTAGATGCTGTTGCCATAATGGCTTGAGCTGATTTAATAAAAACGTCACGCCCTGCTCATTGTGTGCCACATCAAACAGCCACTGGCGATCAACCATTTGACGATAATCAAAGCGTCCGGCAAGCTTGACTGTCTGTAGTGCGGTTTTGATAGCGTCAATACCGATATCAAGTGGACTTGCCAGCACCGCGGATAGCGCATTGGCAGTATTTACCAATGATAGCTTGGGTTGTGGCAGCTGCAAAGTTATAGCAGCATTGCTATATTGCCACGTGGCAGCGCTAGTGACTATATCCGTTTCTATATCTGGCACGCGATAGCTAAAATCGCGTCCCGCTTGGTAACAGACAACATTATGATCATCGATTTTTTGTTGCACGCTGGCGGGCATGTCAGTTGCACCAAAAATTAATGGAATACCATCACGTAAAATGCCCGCCTTTTCAAAGCCTATAGCATCAACATTATCGCCAAGCCAATCTACATGATCGATGCCAATATTGGTAATCACGGCTAAATCTGCATCAATGATGTTGGTCACATCCAAGCGGCCGCCCAATCCCACTTCTAGCACCCACACATCACAATCAGCTTCAGCAAAAATCAAAAGCGCTGCCAAAGTCGTTATCTCAAAAAACGATAACGTTAAATCACAAGCAAGCCGTGCCTGCTCAACCTTCTCGAAAGCAGCAATCAAGGTCTGATCGCTTGCCATCTGACCATCGATACGCACGCGCTCATTAAAATCAACCAGATGCGGCGATTGATATAACGCGGTTTTGTAACCAGCTGCGCGGCACACATCGCTGATAACGGCAGTCGTTGAGCCTTTACCATTGGTGCCTGCGACA
Organism: Psychrobacter sp. 1Y4; assembly: GCF_051847555.1. NCBI lineage: Bacteria > Pseudomonadati > Pseudomonadota > Gammaproteobacteria > Moraxellales > Moraxellaceae > Psychrobacter > Psychrobacter sp. 1Y4. The sequence continues at coordinate 82,024 of NZ_JBPYDE010000009.1, forward strand.
GTGAAGACAAAGGCATCGTCTTTTGCTGATTGCACCACGCCCAAATAATTAGCCACTGGCAATACACGTGATAATCCCATATCAATAGCAGAAACATGAATCTGCTGCATATAATCTAGCCATGCAGTCAAGCTTGATTGTGCCGTTGGACTGGTCACGGTAGTAGCGTGATTCGATGAGGACATAAAAACACCTTAAAGTAAAAAGCAGCCAAGATATACAGCTGCCAAAAGCGTCATTATACAATGCTTATAACCATATAATGAGTTCAGTATAAAAATGATACGGCAGGACTGATATCTAATGTATGCGCCTTATTTGAAATCGACCATATTCAAACCCCAAAAATTAAAAATAGCATTTATCATCAATGACGATAAATGCTATTTAAAGGGTAAGCCAAACATGCGACATACAAAAACTTAAGTACTCACACAATTTAGGCGTCTACATTATCCGTATGCGTAAGCTTAGCTAGCAGACGATAAATGGTATCAATCATCTGATGACGATGTACCACTTCATCAACCACGCCATGCTCTAACAAAAACTCAGCACGCTGAAACGGCTCTTCTAACGTCTCGCGCACCGTTTGCTCGATCACGCGCTTACCTGCAAAACCAATCATCGCTTTTGGCTCCGCCAGATGAACATCACCAAGCATGGCAAGAGAAGCGGTCACCCCGCCATAAACTGGATTGGTCAGTACCACAATATAAGGAACGCCAGCAATTCTTAGGCGTTCAACAGCAGCGGCAGTACGTGCCATCTGCATTAAGGACAGTAAACCCTCTTGCATACGCGCGCCACCTGAGGCTGCAAAACATACTAAAGGTTTTTTGTCTTTGAGTGCTTTTTCAGCAGCTTGTACAAACCGATCGCCAACGACCGATCCCATAGAACCACCCATAAAGCGAAAATCAAAGGCGCAAGCAACCACATCAAGGTTGCGTAACTTACCATGCAAAACAATTAGAGCTTCTGTCTCGCCAGTCTTAGTCTTAGCCTCAGTCATGCGCTGGGGGTATGGTTTGCTATCTACAAACCCAAGAGGGTCTTTGGCGCTAAATTCTTGTCCAAGCTCTCCATCTACTTGATCCAAAAACCACTGTAGACGTTCACGCGCAGTCATTGGTAGATGATGATCACAGTGCGGGCAGACATAACAGTTAAAAATCAGTGCTGTATTGGTAATCATTGAATGACAATTGGTACATTCTGTAGACGGCTCGGTTTCCACTGCAGTCAGCGTAGCGGTTAATTGCTGCTTGATACCCGGTACTGGGCGATCAAACCATGATTGACCAGCTTGAGAGTTATCTGTAGGAGGGCTAGCATCATCACTTTGAGTTTTAGGTTTTTTTATAGTATCAGTCATATTATTCGCCATTGTTGAAGGCTTATCGGCAAGCTTGCTCATCTACTTGTCCTTAAGAGTTTAATTGTTGTCTAGTCTAGGAAGCAAATACAGCCATAACATGAGCCGTTATGACTAACACGGTAGCTTATTCGCATTACTATTATCTATGTCATGATAAACAATAAGCTGAATAAATCGAGTAATTGTAACAAATTATACATCATGTTAGTTTACACACGTAAACTAAATATAGCAAAGTGATTTACTGTTATTGTCATCATTACTTAGGCACTCAAACTGTCTAATGCACCGCGTAGCTCATCCATTTTTGCCATGATTTTTTGCTGAGCTGTCGCCACAGCGGTGGCATCATTGGCATCGATATCGGCAAAGTTCTGTACCAATGCACTACCGACGATGACGCCATCTGCATGAGTACCGATCGCTTTGGCAGACGCACCATCACGGATACCAAAACCGACGCATACTGGCAAATCGGTCTCTGCTTTAATCGCTTGAACTTGAGTCGCTACATCGTCAGTATCTAGTGTGGCTGAGCCCGTCACGCCTTTTAGTGATACATAATAAATATAGCCGCCACAATGAGTCAAGACTTGCTCACGGCGCTCAGGCAAAGTGGTTGGCGATAGCAAGAAAATCTCATTCATCGCATGCTCAGTCAAATGCTGAGTGAAGCTGCCCGCCTCTGCTGGTGGCAAATCTACCATCAATAAGCCATCAACGCCTGATTGCTCACACAATGCGACAAAATTGTCATAGCCGATGATTTCAACAGGATTGAGATAACCCATTAGAATGATTGGTGTCTGCGTATCTGTTTGACGGAACTCTGCAACCATTTTTAATGCGTCACGAGTACTGGTACCAGCTGCCAATGCGCGCTCGCCAGCCAATGCAACAGTTGGACCATCAGCCATTGGGTCAGAAAATGGTAATCCAACTTCAATCATATCGGCACCATGCTTGACTAAGTCATGTAGTAAGCCAACAAAGCTATCAGGTGTTGGATCGCCTGCCATTACATAAGGAATCAGAGCTTTTTTATTCTGTGATTTTAAGGTTTTAAATGTGCTTTCAATTCGGGTCATATTATTTCCTATAACTATTAATTTTCTTTGGTCTCTGAATTTTTATCAAGTGACATCTTGCCACCGTTAAATTGAATGTTTGAATTACTGAGACCTTTAAGTATAATTTCATAAGGGTGTGATACTCTTTTCTCTCTTCCACTGTAATTTATTGACATCATTTTTATGATCTCTAGATCATTATCAGTTATTCCATTTTCAATATCCAACTTAGAAATCAAGTTAATTATATTCTGATAATTTCTTTGATTTTCATAAATAGACATAAGTGTAGAAGTCCTACTGTTTGAAGATTTAATAATGTATATGACAAAAAAACCTAAGCTTAAAAATAGACTTATAACTACTATATATTTTTGTATTGAAAACACATCACTTTTTAGAAAGATTAGCAGGAAAAAAGATAGTATCATAGCAAAGACAGAAAACGAAAAAAGATTAATCATTTTATTTCTTAGGCTAAATGCGGATTTATACTCTTGTTTCTGTATTTCCAGTAGATTTTCATTATCATTTTCTGCAATATAATTCTCATATTTTATAAACTCAGAATTTATAAAACCCTTACTGTCAAAATCTTTATAATACTTTTTAAAATTATCACTTATATTATCATTTATAGTTTTAGAAAGTATTGTATTAACTTTTTCTGGTGAATCATAATAACTATTTATTAAACCCTCTAAATTTTTATCTAATTCAGCACTACTAGATGTATTTTCAAGTTTGTTAATCTTTAGATTTATACCTTTGTACTCGTCTACTAACTCCTTATATTTTTTATTCAACTCAATATTTACAGAGTCATTTTTTTGTCCTTCAACGAACTATCTTTTAGAAAAAACAAATCAATAAATTCATTACTTCTACTACGAATAGAAAGAACAAAAACAACAAGAGTAATTATTACTCCTATTAACGCAAATAAAGGAATATCAGATATATTCGAACTTATAAAATACAAAAAGTCCTGCATTGTTATTTCCTAAAGTAAACAACATTAACATTCAAAAAACTTAGCAACTCTCATATTATTGCAGTGTATACAGGTCATTGAAGTAAATATAATAGACCTCTTGTAAAATTGCTAACTGATTGAGCTTCATGAACGAAGCTTCAATGCTTAGCCACTACTTATACAAGAGGTTTAATCTGTAGAATTAGATTTGTTCTATATATTAAACTGTAGGATGTACTACAACTCAATTCCTTCCGCCTTCATTACCGAATGCAAATCTTTATCACCGCGACCTGACATATTGACAATAATCGTTTGATCAGGGGTCATGGTTTTAGCCAGCTTAAGCGCATAGGCAACAGCATGGGCAGATTCGAGCGCAGGGATAATACCTTCTTTACGCGTGGTTTCATGAAAGCCTTCTAACGACTCTTTATCAGTACAACCAACATACTCAACACGTTTCATATCTTTTAAGAAGCTGTGCTCAGGACCGACACCAGGATAATCAAGTCCAGCTGAAATAGAATGCGTCTCTTGAATTTGACCTTCATCATCTGCCATCAGGTAGGTACGGTTGCCATGTAGTACACCGATACGACCAGCAGCTAATGGTGCTGAATGACGACCTGATTCGATACCATCACCTGTCGCTTCCACGCCATACATTTTGACTTCAGTATCGTTTAGGAAATCAAAGAATAAACCAATAGCGTTCGAGCCACCACCGACACATGCAACCAACGCATCCGGTAATTTGCCTGTTTTTTCTAAATGCTGAATACGCGCTTCTTTACCAATAATCGCTTGAAAATCACGTACCAGTAACGGATATGGATGTGGGCCTGCAACCGTACCGATAATATAATAAGTGCTATCGACATTGGTCACCCAGTCGCGCATGGCTTCATTCATCGCGTCTTTGAGCGTGCGTGAGCCAGAAGTGACTGGCACAACCGTTGCACCAAGCAAGCGCATACGATAGACATTCATCTTTTGACGCTCGACATCGTCAGCCCCCATATAGACGATACACTCTAGCCCCAAGCGTGCGGCAATCGTCGCCGTTGCCACGCCGTGCTGTCCTGCACCAGTCTCAGCGATAATACGTTTTTTGCCACACATTTTGGCAAGCAGCGCCTGACCAATGGTGTTATTGACTTTATGCGCGCCTGTATGGTTTAGGTCTTCACGTTTGAAGTAAATTTGCGCACCGCCAATCTCGTCACTCAAACGCTTAGCATGATACAGCGGCGTTGGGCGACCGACATAATTCACCAAATCGTTGTGATACTCCTCCCAGAACGCTGGATCTGCTTTGACTTTGGTATAAAGCGTTTCTAGCTCTTCTAGGGCAGCCATTAGCGTCTCAGAGACAAAACGCCCCCCATGTACACCGAAATGTCCGCGTGCATCAGGATACTGGTTAAAATCCTGTACATTTTCAGGATTGGTAAAAGTATTTACAGATTGTGCGGTAGCAGATAAATCTTTGTTCGCGACATGACTCATGATAATTCCTACTGTAATAAGTGGTATTTTTTAGATAACTATAAAGAAGATAATAAAAGGGATAACAATCTAATAAGATTTAAGCAGAAAAATCGGAATAACGATTAACTAAGCAGAGTATGTATAGCAAACAACTTGATACAAACCCACTTAAATGGCGCCAGTGACCGTAGCGTTTTGCCATCGATCGCGCTTGACCGCTTTCATAAAGGCACGCATTTTGGCAGCATCTTTTTTACCTTTATCGATCTCGATACCACCACTCACATCGACACCATAAATAGGCAAATCTAATGTAGCGGCCACATTATCGGCATCAAGTCCACCAGCCAACACAATCGGCAGTGCGCTGTCATGTGGAATGAGGTTCCAGTCAAAACGTGCGCCTGTACCGCCATACTTATGCTGATGGTAGGCATCTAATAAGATGCTACTCGCCCCTGCTGCTGCAAATTCGTCAATCTGAGCACTGACACTAGCAGCACTATCCGTATCAGCATTAACGCGCAATGCTCTGATCCAGCGCTTATTGACCGTACTTGCCAGCTGCTCACACTGCTCAGGCGTTTCATCGCCATGGAACTGGATAATATCAAAAGAGACGTCATTTGCTAAATTGATCAGCTCATCTTTGGACATATTGACTACCAATGCCACCACGCTGACAAAAGCAGGTACAGCAGCGCTCAGAATTTGCGCTTGCTCTATTGTGACCGCGCGGGGGCTTGGTGGATAAAACACCAAACCCACTGCGTCTGCACCTAATTGTGCCGCAGTCTGTATATCATTAAGCTGAGTAAACCCGCAAAACTTAACGTGCATTTTGTGACCTTGCGTTTCATGGTGCTGAATATGACACCGATTATAGCGGTATCAGACAGGTTCAGGCTAAAGTTAAATCGTTAGATGTGATGAGGTTTTGTTAACCAAACGGCAAAGCCATTGCATCCAAAAACTTATCCTAGCATACTTTTATCCTTAGTTTCGTTTACGATTGCGATTGATTGATATAGGGATACCTTGATGTCTAAGACTGCACAGACAGCGGCGAATAATACTAATACTGACGACAATGCTACTAGCAAAAATCCACCGCATTACTTGATGTGGTTTCGTCGTGACCTTCGTATCCATGACAATACCGCTCTAGCAGCGCTGTGCGAACGTGCAAAGGAAGAAAACGCCTCGGTGTCTGCCGTATTCTTTTTGACGCCTGAGCAGTGGCAAGAACATGATACGTCCCTTGTGCAAGTCGACCATATTGCCCGCACGCTACCTATCCTAGCAAAGGACCTGCAGTCGCAACTGAACATCACTTTAACCGTGCAAATCTGTCCAAGCTTTACTGACTGTATAGAAACGCTCACAACCTTATGCAAAGATAATGAAATCAGTTGCATCATGGCCAATCATGAGTACGAAGGCAATGAGATTGATCGTGATGAGCAATTGAGTAAGCAACTTGCAAAAGATAATATCGAGTTCGTCCGCTGGCATGACCAATGCATTTTGCCACCGCAAAGCATTACGACCAATGATGGCGACAGCATGTATAAAGTCTTTACGCCATTTTATAAGAAATGGCGACATACGTTAGACGTTAGTACCATTCAAATGCATGAAGCACCCGCAGTGGATAGCGACTATAAAATCAAACTAAAATCATCGCAAACGTTTGCCAATACAGTCGATGATATCGAAGCACTAAGTAAAAAAATGCTCAGTGACTACAAGCAAACACTAGAAAAGAACAAGTCATTACAACATATCAATATGACAGCCCAGATTGACCAGGCAAGAGACGCTTATCCTGCTGGTGAAGATGCTGCTTGTCAGCGTTTAAAAGAATTTGTCGCTAATGATATAAATAACTATGATGTCAGCCGTGATGTCCCCCATTTACATGCAACCAGTCAGCTATCGGCTTATCTTACTATAGGGTCTATCAGTCCTAGATTTTGCTATCTACAAGCAAGTAAAGCACAAGAAAAGCTACACGGTAATGATGGCGATAATGAAGACATCAATCGCTGGATAAGCGAGCTTGCATGGCGAGATTTTTATCGTCATGTACTAGTGGACAAACCAGCACTTGTCTGTCACAAGGCTTATAAAGAAGAAACAGATAACAAGATCAATTGGTCATACGATAGCGATGATTTTGAGACATGGTGCACTGGTAAAACAGGCGTACCATTAGTCGATGCAGCGATGCGCTGCTTAAATGCGACGGGGTTTATGCACAATCGACTGCGCATGGTCACCGCCATGTTTTTGACCAAAGACTTGCTGATTGATTGGCGCTTAGGAGAGCGCTACTTTATGCAGCAGCTCATTGACGGGGATTTTGCGTCCAATAACGGCGGTTGGCAGTGGAGCGCGTCAACAGGCACCGACTCAGCGCCCTACTTTCGTATTATGAATCCCTTTAGCCAAGCCAATACGCATGACTCTAAAGCATTGTTTATTAAAACTTGGCTACCAGAGTTAGAAGATATTCCTACTAGCATCTTGCATAGCGAAGACAAGATGCGCAAAGAATTGGCAAAAGGTGGCAAGTTTGCCGATATTGACTACCCTGCGCCGATGGTCGAGCATAAATCGGCACGCAAGCTGGCTATTGCCGAATTCAAAAAAGAATAAATATTAGCTTAGCTATTGGTAGTGACTGGCAGTCGGCAAGCCCCTGCTCCTTGTGTGGTCACAGTCACCACTGCGCCAGTCATCGCAAACAATTGTTGCAGCTGCATTTGGGCATTTTTTAGCGCCATATTCATCACATCACCTCGGCACGCACGCTCCAGCACTTCTTTTTTTGCCATTGTCTGTGCTTGCGCGAGTATCTTAGGATCAACCTGCATCAAACCAAAAGCACCTGTTTGCCAGTCATAGATTTCCAAGTCGTCTAGATACACTGAAAATATCTCTGATGGCGGTAAGGTAATGTTGATTTGCGGCATCATCGCGGTATTATTGTCGCTCGCCGTCTGTGCTTCATCTTCACCTACGTTAGACTCTTCAAGCTGTACGACTTGTACCATCTCAGGCGTCAACGCGCTCAAATCTATACCCGCATCTACCCGACCACGAGCAATAAACAAGCCTTTTTGCTCATCTTGCCAAAGTTTCATCCAGCTGCCCTGTCGCTCACTGGTAATCACTGTATCCACGCTAAAAGCTACGGTCTGCAACCGATTTAACTGTTGAATCTGCGTCACCACACCTTCACGAGTGACGGTTTCAATCGGTTCTTCTACCGTCCGCTCATTAATAGTATAAACAGCAAAAGCTAAGGCCGTAAAACTAATAATTAACAATATCCATGTCGCTATTCCAGTAGGCTGTTTTGGTTTAGGGCGCTTACTAATATTGTCGCGAGCATTACTAGGTGTACGATTATCAGAAGTTGTCATATGCGCTACCTTTTATATTGTTAACGGCACTCAAAAGACGTTATTTACAAATGCTAAATTAAGCACGGCTCTATAGCATAAATGACGCTTTTCAAAATGACTTCAAGTATTAGCTACTAATCTTCTACACAATTGCTTAGTCCACAATTTTACAAACTCAACCGCTTTTAGACTTACTACAATTCTCACCGACGACGAATACTAAAACTATCAGATATTTGCTTCATTTTTTGTCCTATATTGAAGTTTGTATAGCGTTCTATTGTAAAAGACAAAAAGTCATTGCGTATGAGGCAAACTTTACCTAACATAGTCTGATTGCATCGATGAAATGTCAACGTATATAGACTACCTGACATTAGCCTGTTTTTAGATAGGTTTTGAACAAAAAGCTTGACTATAAATTGCTAATTTATACACTGTCACGTCGATCAAATCATTAGTTATATCAGGTTATATATTAAAGGCAAGCTTGTAGCAGCTATCTAACGCTCAGCGCCTTATTTATTATTTATTTTATCGTTGATAAGGTTCCGCTTTATTTATGAAAGCCAGTCAATTCTTGTTCGCCACTCTAAAAGAGACCCCAAGTGACGCCGATATCGCTTCAAGCCAATTGATGGTGCGTGCCGGCCTTATTCGTAAAATTGCTTCTGGATTATATATCTGGCTGCCTATGGGGCTACGCATTTTACAAAAAGTTGAGCGTATCGTCCGTGAAGAGATGCAAAATATTGGGGCTCAAGAGGTTCTTATGCCCATGACCCAGCCAGCTGAGTTATGGGAAACTACTGGTCGCTTCGACGACTATGGACCAGAGCTATTGCGCTTCAAAGATCGTCACGATCGTGATTTCGTGCTTGGCCCAACGCACGAAGAGGTCATCACTAACCTTGCACAAGGTGAACTGCGTAGTTACAAACAGCTGCCAATCACCTTTTTTCAGATTCAAGGCAAGTTCCGTGATGAGATTCGTCCCCGCTTTGGCGTGATGCGTGCGCGCGAATTTACTATGAAAGATGCTTACTCGTTCCATGTCGATCAAGTTTCGCTCGCTAAGACTTATCATGATATGTATGAGGCTTATACGCGTATCTTTACCCGCTTAGGCTTAGACTTCCGTGCGGTACAGGCAGATACAGGCTCTATCGGTGGCTTTGCCTCGCATGAGTTCCATGTGCTAGCCGATAGTGGCGAAGATGATATCGCTTTTTCTGATTCCTCAGACTATGCTGCCAACGTTGAGCTTGCCGAATCTATATCATTCAATATGGCTGAACGCCAACCGCCAAAGCAAGAGCGCGAAGACGTGCTCACCGAAGGCATGACCACTTGTAAGATGGTCGCTGAACACTTGGATATCCCGCTTGCCGATACGGTTAAAACCTTAATCGTTCATGGTCATAAAGAAGATGATACACCGCAGCTCATCGCTGTCGTACTACGTGGTGATCATCAGTTGAACACTATCAAAGCTGAGAAAATCGAAGAAGCCAACGTGCCACTAACTTTGGCCTCTGATGAAGAGCTCAAAGCAGCGGGTCTACACAAAGGCTTTATCGGTGTTGATTTGGATATGCCAGTCTTTGTCGATCGCTCGGCGGCGACCTTGTCAGACTTTGTGACAGGTGCTAATAAAGTAGATAAACATACCGTCGGCATGAACTGGGCACGTGATGCACGTATCACACGCATTGTAGATGTGCGTAATGTGCAAGAAGGAGACCCCTCTCCTGATGGCAAAGGCACACTAAAAATCAAACGCGGTATCGAAGTTGGTCATATTTTTCAATTGGGTGACAAGTACTCCCAAGCGATGAATGCTACCGTATCTGGTGAAGATGGTAAGCCAGTTACCCTTATGATGGGTTGCTATGGTATTGGCGTTAGTCGTATCATCGCTGCTGCCATCGAGCAGAACAACGATGAGAACGGTATCATGTGGCCAAAAACGCCATCAGTTGATGACTCAATTGCACCTTTTGAAGTGGCCATCATTCCGATGAAGTCGAAAGAAGAAACCGTCATGCAAACGGCAACAGCTCTGTATGACGAATTAAAGGCTCAAGGCATTAATGTGTTACTTGATGACCGCAACGAGCGCCCTGGGGTCAAATTTGCCGATCTTGAGCTAATTGGTATCCCGCATCGTATCGTGGTCTCGGACCGTAACTTGGCTGAAGGTAAGTACGAATATGTCAATCGCCGCGAGACAGAAAAGCAAATGCTAAGCCGCGAAGAAGTTATGGCAAAAGTAAGTAGCAAGTAGTTTTTCTGATAAAAAATGTACTAAAAAAAGTGCCTATTTCACTTGATGAAATAGGCGCTTTTTTTATTTTATAGTAGGTCGGCTATATAATCTAAATTATACAAAACCAACCCTATCAATTACTGACGAATCAAACGACTTGGTTTAGGTAATAAACCTATGTCACTGACGCGGCAAGGATTGATATCGATACCACCGCGGCGCGTATACCAAGCACGAACCATCAGCTCTCTTGGTTTATAACATTCACTCAAATCAGCGAATATCTGTTCGACACATTGCTCATGGAAGCCATTGTGCTGACGGAAGCTCAATATATAACGCAGCATATTCGCATTATTAAAAAATTTGTCAGTAGTAATCGATACAGACAGAGTTCCCCAATCTGGTTGATTGGTCACCGGACAATTACTACGCAGTAGATTAGAATAAAAGGTATACGGCTGAGTACCATCACTTGCCACGCTTTCACTGCTCGCTTCTACTTCGTTTTCACTCAGCAATGACGCATCAGGATGTTCAGTTAATGCAACTTTGTCCATGTTGCCTGCTAGTGCTTCATCAATGCAAACACCATCAGGCCGAGAAATCAACAAACCTGTCGTTTTATCATCCAAACCACCCTCTAAGCCAAACAACTCAACCTGTACTTCAGCTTGCACGCATGCTGATAAATCTTTAGCAATCAACGCTTGTACGTCGTTCCAGCTGGCAAATTCGGTAAAGTTAATGCTGTTTAGGTACAATTTAAGTGATTTTGATTCGACAATGAATGGTGAGCTGGCAGGAATACCAAAGCGGGCGATGGCAACTTGAGAGATACCTTGCAGGTTTAACCAAGACATCTCAAAAGCATGCCACCAATCTACACCAACTGCCAACTTATCATCATGCCAGCCAATTGCATCACGTCCCATACGACGAGCAATGGGATATAGTGTCTCTGGACTATACTCAGTTGGGTAGTCGGTGGTTTGTTCACCTAAAATACCGTGAATACTCATTTAACTTCCTGATATTAAACCGTTAATAATTTATGTCCAAGATGACAATGTACCAAAATAACAATCACGCTATCTTTTAAAGTGCCACTTTTTAGATAATAAGGTTTACAAGCGCACGCGCGATCCATTACTGAGTAAGCGATAGGCAATGGTATAAAATATCGCGCAGAATACAAAAATCGCGACCATCGAATACCAAACATTGACATCTGAATATCCCAAAATACCGTAGCGGAACGAGTTCACCATATAAACGATGGGATTTAATAACGAAACGTTTTGCCAAAATGGAGACAAATTCTCCATCGAATAAAACACACCGCCAAGATAAGTAAGCGGAGTCAATACAAAGCTTGGAATGATAGAGATATCATCAAACGAGCGCGCGAATACGGCGTTGATAAAACCACCAAGCGAAAACAAAATGGATGTACCCAATACCGTAAATATCGTCACGAATAAATGCTCAATACCAAGGTCTGTAAAAAACAACGCCACTATCGAGACAATAATACCGATTGCCAGTCCGCGAAAGATACCACCGCTAATATAACCCATCAAAATAGAGTGCTTAGAGACGGGTGAAACGAGTAGCTCCTCAATACTAGCCGTAAATTTGGCACTAAAAAAGCTTGAGACGACGTTAGAGTAGCTATTGGTAATAATCGACATCATAATCAGACCGGGAACGATAAACTGCATATACGGCACACCGCCCATCTCCCCCACGCGCGAGCCAATCATCTTACCAAAAATGACAAAATACAGGCTCATTGTGATAACTGGCGGCAACAATGTCTGAGGCCAAATGCGTAAAATTCGGCGTACCTCTTTTAACCATATGGTACGAAAAGAAATCCACTTTTTGCTCCATGACATTGCTTTATTATGATCTAAGGCTTCTTGACTCATAACCCTGCCTCCTTCATGCTGTCTGCACTTTGAATATTTTTGTCAACTAAGCGCATAAACAACTCTTCTAAGCGGTTGGCTTTAGTACGCATACTAGCGACAGTGATGCCTTGATCGGACAATTGACTAAAGACATTGTTTAATGACTCACCTTCAGTGAGCGTAACTTCAATTGTCTGATCATCTGGTTGTGTTATACCCGTTACATCTATTAATTTTAATTCACGAGTAAGCGGCGTATCCAAATCGAGTACAAAGGTTTCAACTGACAACTGCGCCAATAGGTTTTTCATTTCTGTGTTAATGCGGATTTCACCATGATCTAAAATTGCAATGCGCTTACACAACTGCTCAGCTTCTTCAAGATAATGCGTAGTCAAAATGATGGTCGTATTTTCTTCAATATTAATCTGCTGCATAAATTCCCACATAGAGCGGCGCAGCTCAATATCTACCCCAGCAGTCGGCTCATCAAGAATCAACAGTTTTGGTTTATGAATGAGTGCTCGTGCGATCATCAAACGGCGTTTCATACCGCCTGATAGCTCGCGCGACTTATTGTCACGCTTGTCCCATAAGCCAAGCGCCGTCAACAGTCGTTTCGCCCGTGGTCGTGCTTCCTTAGCTGGGATACCAAAGTAACCGGCCTGAGTAATTAAAATATCTTGTACTTTTTCAAACTGGTTAAAATTGAATTCTTGCGGTACCACACCAAGATATTGCTTTGCAACGGAGGGGTCGGTTAAAAGGTCAGTACCAAAGATATTGACGCTACCAGTTGTTGGTTTAAATAAGGAGCTAATAATGCCAATCATCGTTGACTTGCCCGCACCGTTTGGTCCAAGCAAAGCAAAAAACCCACCTTGTGGCACCGTTAGGCTGACATCTTTTAGGGCCGAAAACCCATTATCATAGGTTTTGGATAGATTTTGGATAGAAAGCGCTGGTACCTCAGACATGAATACCTCTTTATAAATTTATAAAATAAACGTTGTAATGCCTTAATGTGAGGTTGCTATAAGTAGATTTCAACTATAGCAATATATAACGACATTATTGATCTCATCTTTCGTCAATCATAAAAAAACGTCTATCTCAATCAGCGAAATAGACGTTTTACAATCTTATATAAGACATATCAAGGCGGTAATTACAAAACCACTCTTTGTCGCGTATACCTACGCAGACTAGCTGGCTTCCCCTACCATATAATCCACAGCATTTTGGACTTCTTCATCAGGAATATCGGCCCCACCTTTAGCAGGCATAGCATTAAAGCCATTAATAGCATGTGTATATAAAGTATCTGTACCTTTTGCTATACGTGGCCCCCAAGCACCTGCATCACCTAGTATAGGTGAACCAAGCAGTCCTGATGCATGGCAAGTCTGACATACTGCGTTATATACCGCTTTACCATCACGAGGGCCATCGCCAGCTGCTGGACCAGAAGAACGGGCTGTCACATCACAAACCTCATCGTCTTCAAAACAGACTTTAGCAACTGGTTGAATACGGGCTATCAGATTGGGATATAAAGCAATGAGCTTTTGCACTTGCGGTGTATCCTCAGGAATCGGCTCTTCATTAGCCGCAGGAGCTGCTTGCGCTGTTTCTTCTGTTGCTGCGCCCTCTTCAGTCGTAGCATCTGCAGGTAGAGCACCATCAACAGGAGCAGTATCGCTTGTAGTATTAGCGGCAGCTTGTGGCTCGTCACCTAGCTGTTGAGGCGCATCTTCAACCACTTCTTGCGCTTCTGCTACGTCAGATACCGTTACAGATGTATCTGCAACGTCTTCAGCTTGGCTCACTGCGATACTAGCGATTCCTAGAATGGCAGCTGCCGATAACATAACTACTTTTCTCATTCGTCACGTTCTCTTATTTACGTATACAAGTGCTGGCACGACTTGGACATTCTGTCTATCTTCCTTTGACAGTATCTAGTTATCAATGGCAAACAACCATTCCAAAGGCAAGCGTACTTGTAATCGGTGATTATGAATATAAATTTTCCCTAACATTATAAGGGAAAAGGTATACCAATTGCCATGCCTGTTTGCTGACTATCTTACTATTTATTAAATAATCTTCAGAGCTCGTTTCATTTATTGGCTTTACTACTTTTATTTGTTAGACTAAGCGGTCTTTATTTTTCGACGACTTATACTGCAAGTTTACTTCATGCATGCAGTTTTATACATGCAGTGACTTGACTCGTTTTACATAGCAGTCAATTCATCATATGCGCTCGTAGCTCAGTTGGATAGAGTATCGGTTTCCGAAGCCGAGGGTCGTGGGTTCGATTCCCGCCGAGCGCACCAATCATCGTATTATAGCCTTCCCTAGCATTACCTAAAACCTCTACAACCCTTTAATAGCAATATATTAAGTCTTTTAATATTACTTGTCATTACCTAGTAGCACCTATAAAATGTTGTTAAATTTGTTGTTAAAACATTTAACGTCTTTTACGGCTGCTATGAATATGAGAAAAGATCATCTATTAACTGACAATCGCGTGAAGTCCATAGCTAACCAGTCAGCACCTGACAAAGTCACCCGTCACAGTGATGGTAATAGCTTATATCTGATACAACACCCCAACGGCTCACTATTTTGGCAAATGTCGTACCGCTATCAATCGGATAAAGATATTAAGCCTAAACAAAAAACCTACCAAATTGGTATCTATAAATCATCAAAGCAAGTGATCGATTCATCATTCAAGCCGCAAGTATCGCTAAAGCAAGCGCGTATCGAACGTAATAAAGCAAAAGTATTATTGGCTGACGGTATCGACCCCACCGAACACAAAAGCATTGAGAAGAACAACTTTGAACAAAAGGACTTATTTAAAGTCATTGCTAAAAGCTATCTTGATGAAAAATCTAAGACCACAGCCAAGAATGTGCAAAAGCTGCAAGGATTTTTAAATAACCATATCTTAAAGCACTTAGGCACGTACCCTATTGGGGCTATCACCGCGCAAGATATCATTAAGACAGGACTTGCCATTCAAGCCAGCTTTGAGCAGCAAGGCAAACATACCTCAGAAACCGCGCATAAGTGTATGGGACTGATTAGCTCCATCTTTGAGTATGCTATCAATACGCTAGGCTATGATATAACTAATATCGCCACTGGACGCAATAAGGCACTCAGACCGCACAAAGCCGAACGCATGAGGGCGGTAGAGCAGCACCAATTCCCCGACCTACTCCGCAATATTGATCAGTACATTAACAACCACCCAAACGCCCACGTACAGACCGTAGCAGGGTTACAGCTGATGACGCTGTGTTTTGTACGTACTAAAGAGCTTAGATACTTTGAGTGGTCAGAGATTGATTATCATAAAAGCGTATGGCGCATACCAGCCGCTAAGATGAAAATGCGCCAAGACCATATTATCCCGCTATCCCCGCAAGCTATGGCAATCATCGAACGTATGCGCCCCTTAACAGAGCAGACAGGCTATGTGTTCTATAACTTTGAGTCGAACAAGACCTATAGTGAAGCGTGGTTCAATCAAGCATTACAGCGCATGGGCTATACAGGCGATCCCTACCCTAAAATGACAGGTCACGGCTTTAGGCAGCTTGCTAGCACGGGTCTGTATGAGCTGCAATTTTCTGAAAGTTTGATTGAGATACAACTCGCCCACTTAGAACAATCGAGCGTGAGAAGACGCTACGACTTATCAGAGCATTTAGCTGAGCGCCAAATGATGATGAACCGCTGGGCAAACCATTTAGATGATCTACGCGCTGGCAAGGCAGTGAGCTTCGACTTACTGACCCCTGAACAAGTCGCTAAAGAAATGAATAGTCGCAACGAGCAAGCCACCGATATAGCGCTGCATGACAAAGACATATTGATAAAGAGCTTACAGGCACAAAGCGCATCAAAAGAGGTACTAGCCAAACTTGCCGAGCAGCTTTAACAACACCTTTTAACAACATGAGGCGCCAGCTTCTAGCTGTAAAAATATAAATATATGTCAAAACGGCACTGCCAGAACTGACAAAACCGAACATGATAGCGTCAATCGTTGTCATAACCAATTGCAAGGCTAGGACTAATTACCCGAACGATAGCAACCGCACCCTTAGCTGTCAGCGCCTTGCTCCTATTTTGTTTTAGGGGTGTAAGGGTGCGAATATGAGTAACGATGATATAGCTTTAAGTTTTGACACAGCAGAATATTATAGCTTGCAAGAGGCTAGTGAATACTTAAATAGAAAGTATAAAACTGATAGCGTTACACCCAAAAAGTTACTCAAAAGAATTTACGAGTTTGATTTAGATGCCTATATATATGGGAAAGGTTTCTTTTTATTAGGAACTCATTATTTAGACGGCTCAGATATACTCGATAGTTTAAATGAAGGAAATGAAGACTTTGAGGTTTATGCTAATCATATAGACTCTTATCTAATTTACTGTGACTTCTTGCCTTCAGTTCATTGTGAAACACTTGGTTTATTTATTAGGATAAGTAAGAGAGTAAAAGGTCAACTTCTATTTTTAAACCGGGCTGAAATTAATGATAAATGGGAAGATATCGAAGGATTGTTATCACACGATAAACTTAACGCTGACCCTAGTAATGTAGAAAAATTTCTCAGACCTCGGAATATACCTAGAAATTATAATGATGAAGACTATGACTTTAGTCAAATTAAAGTAATTCGAAGCTGTTACTCACCAATTCTACCGAAAGAACATATTGATGAATTCGGAATTGAAAAAGCATTAAAAAGAATAAACTTGAACGTATTAGAACATTATCATTTCGACGATTACCAAATTGAAGGTTATGAAGGTTCTAATCATTTTTATAATAACAAAGATACGATTGTATTAAACCTAGAAGTGAAACGTGATGAAATTCTAATCTTACACAGAGATTTAGAAAAACTAGAAAACTATATTATTAAACACCAAAAGCCTATAGAAAAATCTGAATCGGAATTTAAAAGGAGAGGCGTTAGCCCAAAACTATTAAAAGCAAAACTAGTTGCTGATGCCCATGCGCAATATTTATGGTCAAAAGACCATGATAAAAAAATTCGAATTGGTGAAATGTGTGAATTAATATGGAATTATTTAGTCGATACAGATTATCGAGACATGCTTCCTGACAAGAAAGAGTCTTTAAAAAGCTGGTTGAGCTTTATACCTAAACACGCTAGCGAATCAGGTAGACCGTCATCATAAATATATACTAACTTAGGTTAATCTATATAAGCCTAGGTTGCGGGAATTTTCTTATAAACCCCCACCCCTTAACATTCACTTCATAGCAGGGCATTACCGCCCATTCCTTTAACCGCTATGGAGTGAATTATTATGACCTTAGTCGATCAATATTTAAGAATGACAGACCTTGCCAATCAACCTGAGCGTAAAGCCAAGACTTATACTACCCGTTCAGGACAACAGCGCACTGTCACAGCCAAATCCGCTAAACGCGGTATTACTGGTTTTAGCGCTAAGCACATCTACCATCTAATTAATGAAGGCAAATTCCCAGCACCCGTAAAAATCGGACGGGCTAGTTTATGGCGCTTGTCTGATATCAATCAGTGGTTAGAAAGTCATATTACTACTAAAAATAGTGAGGTATAAATTATGACTACTTCAAAACAAAATAATGGCCAAGAAAAAGCCCGTGCTGTAAACACGGGCGTTGATACTATCTTGCAAGGCTATAAACCAAGCACAAGGGAGCAGCTGGCAGGCGATCCTTTGTTAATCAAACTCAATGACATGCTAGAACCTGAACGGCTGTTATTCGTTACAGGTGACACTACTATATATTATGGTGAGCAAATTGGCAAAACCGAACCGACAGCCAATACCATAGGCTTAGCATTGACCGACAAACAAGGCGTTATAGTAGGCGCAGTGTTCTACACACCAAACAGCAAAGCAAAGCCCATTGTCATTGATCCTACAGGTTATGGCGCTATCGTCATTGGTGAGCCAAACAAAGCCAATGAGATGATAGCTTTTAATGATCTAGATGATGGTATCGAGGTTTACAGCTACCTGATGGGCAGTGATAAAACAATCATTGTTAGCCCTCAAAAAACTAGGCAGTGTTTTAAGCAGATGGTGCAGCACTGGAGTAGCGGATCACAAATAACTGTACCGATGACACTTGATGACAAGGGATTAATAAACCTATTGGCAGGTGTAAAGGCGCAAGCATTGGTTACGGTGGCTCATATCGTCACCATGCTACAAGATGACAGCTATGAGGTGATATTGGCAGACAGTGACACCCAGCTAATCAATTTACAAGATACTGCCTACTATCCTGAATGGCGAGATGATCCCCAGCTGAATGAACCGATGATCTATAGAGATGGACGTTTTGAGCTTTATCACGATGGACTGTTTTTCGTGAAGTATAACGATGATGATCCAGCAAACATTACTTTCAAGTCTAAGGCATTTGTTTGTTCACCGATTGAGATTATCGCCAAGACACGGGACACAGGCAGCACCACATGGGGGCGGTTATTACAGTGGCGCGATGATGACAGCGTATTGCATACATGGTCCATGCCGTTATCACTACTGCAAGGCGATGCAAGGGAATACCGCCGTGAGCTGGCTAGTCAAGGCTTGAACATTACCACCAACCCCAAACAGCGCAGCTACTTAGACACTTACATTCAAGACTACCCTATTCACAAACGGGCGTTATGCGTGGATAAACTAGGCTGGCATGGTGAGCAATATATATTACATGACAGAACCATAGGCAGCGATGGTAAGCAGCTTATCGTCTATCAGTCTGCAAACAGCATTAACAGCACATTAGATCAGCAAGGAGAGCTAGCACAGTGGCGTGATGAGTTATGCAAACCACTGGCAGAACAAAGCCGTTTTGTGTTCTCTATTGCTTGCGCGTTTGCAGGTCAATTACTAGAGCTATTAGGCAGTGATGGGGGCGGTTTTCATATTATAGGCTCAAGCACTATGGGTAAGTCGTTATCGCTTAAAGTAGCGTCTAGTGTATGGGGCAAGCCTGAAAGCTATACTAAGACATGGCGCAGCACTGATAACGCACTAGAGGGCACAGCAAGCGAGTACAACGACAGCTTTTTACCACTCGATGAAGTCAGTGAGGGCAACCCAACAATATTAGGCAATATTATTTATATGTTGGGTAATGGTACAGGTAAAGGCAGAAGTACCACCACTGGACATAACCGCATAGCCAAAACATGGCGCATTATCTTTTTATCAACTGGTGAAAAGACGATACAGCAAGAAATGGCGCAAGTAGGGAAAAAGACTAATGCAGGGGTGGAAGTTCGAGTCGCGCATATAGACGCTGATGCTGGTGCTGGCAATGATTTAAGAATGTTTGATAGTTTGGTACTGGCAGACACGGGCGCAGCGCAAGCGGATAAAATCAATGAGCTATCACAAACTTACTATGGATCAGCTGGCATAGCGTGGCTAGAACATATCACCACTGACAAGGCAGCGACCACAGCCACCGCTAAACAGCTTGTAGATGACTTTATGAGTAAGTATAGCGACCTTGCACCGCAAGCGCATAGAGTGGCTAAACGGTTCGCTATCGTGGCAACAGCTGGTGAAATGGCAACCCGTGCAGGTATAACAGGTTGGCAAGCAGAACAAGCAACCACAGCCGTAATGACATGCTTAGGTAATTGGCTTGATAACTACGGGCGTGATGGTGAGCATGAGCAACGCCAAATCATAGAGCATATTAAGTCATTTATTGAACAGCATGGATCAAGTCGCTTTCAGCCTTGCTATAGAAATACTCGCTTAGACTTTGAGGAGAAAACCCCCAACCGCGTAGGCTATCGCAATATGGACACAGGGGACTATTACTTTTCCAAAGAAACTTTTAACAGCGTATGTGCGCCTTTTAGCAAAAAGAAAGTCTTAGAAGTGTTAAAGGAAGCGAACTTGTTGCTACTCAATCAAAGTGACCGTAAAACCTACAAAGCGCCTGATACTTTATTTAGTGGCAAGCAACGTCCATCTGTTTATGCGGTTACTGCTAACATACTTTCTTATGACCCTATGGAAAAGAGCGGGACAGACGGGACGAACGGGACAGACTATATGCAGCAAGGAATTACGCCGTCCCATTGCTAAAAAACGTAACGGGACGAACGGGACAGGGTTTTACATTTTAGCTTTTCTGTCCCACTTGTCCCTTTGTGAAAAACGATAACGGGACGGCTGAAAACTAATAAGTACGGGGGATGTCCCGTCTGTCCCGCTTGTCCCATGCAAAAAACTCAAGTACAGCAAAAATAATTAAAGGTAGGCGTTTATCGTCTGCCTTTTATCTTAATGAGAATGTACTTGTGAACATGCAATATTGTATTAAGAGATAAATTTATTGAGAAGCAGACCCTAATCCAAACTTGGATTACCCCTCTTAACAGCCTTTACTTACTATCTTCGACCCTATAAATCAGGAAGCAAGACCGTGGAAGCAAGAAGTGAATTTTTTGAAATATTGGGTTCACGGCAATCGCTTAGTATGCAGTAGATACAGCGGAATCAAAGAAGAAAAATGGAAGCAAGAGGAAGCAGGAAAAAAGGATTTAATTACCTAAATATATATTACTTACAATGGGAGCTACCCTAGGATTGCCGAAGACTTAACATTCTGAGAAATGTATGACCATAAGATATGATCCATCATAGTTATAGAAGGTTCTGATGTTTATCTATTCTGTACACTAATAAAATAACCGACTCAAGTAAATCTATCTCTGATAAAGTCTGGACGATTCAATCTACAATAGAACTGGAATCAAAACCATGGAATTAAGAAGATTTGGAATCAAAAAACGTATTCTTTAAAATATTGGAATCACGGCAATCGCTTGTCTTGTAATGGATACAGCGTAATCAGAGGAGAAAAAAGGAATCAAGAGGAAGCAGAAATTGGTAATCGGGTTATCTCTTTAATTCTTGAGATTTTTTTCAGTTAACTAGAAATTTTTTCTAAAATTCACGTTTTGGGGGGAGATTCAACTTTTATTACTCGTTAATATAATGGTTATAGGCAGTAAGTAACTGGCTATACAAACTAAATCTTTAACGGAGTAATAACTATGAAAGTTTATATGAATAATGGCGGTCAAGGTGCAGGCTGGCCAAGCCAGACAGGTAATCCATCAGGTGGTGGACGAGATAATAATCCGCCGAGTAAATAATAGTCTTAATTGATGGCACGAAAATCAAGTCATGCGTTCAATACATGTGGCTTGTTTTTTTAAATAATCTGGCCACTCAGTACGTTCTACTTTTAAGCCTTCACTTACCTTAGACTCATAATATGCAGTCATAGACTCCCACAAGTCGTAATAATCATAATGGATAATGCATCTTCGTTTATTATGCTTTTTATTTTGCTTATCTGTTTTCTCAAATGTGTTCTGGAAAAAGGCATAGACAAACCAGATGATGGCTTCAGCACTAGGCGGTAGTCCTTTCAGGTCATCAATATCTTCAGTCTTTATGTGCTTAACAAATGATTGTTGCCAGTTAATCAACACTTCATTCGGTTCATCCTTTGCAGAATCCTTCATACCAACTAACCAAAAGACGTCTTCAAGACTGAGCCAATTACGTTTACTATCGCGCTCACTTTTTTTATAGATAAACTCATCTAGCTTACCCTCCTCATCTTCTACCCTCCAGTCAATCTTGCCTCGAATACCATATAGACTTGTAGGCATTGTGCCATGCTTTTGAAAATACAAGACCGTAAGTAATAAATGAATAAAAGAGCGCGAAGTGCAAGTAAACGGGCTACCATTTTTATTGATTAAGTTATATTTTTTACTCGTTGAGTCATAATGCCACTTATCTGGATTTAGCTTCTGCATAAATAACCAGCCTAAACTAATAGGTTTAATAACCTTTGAATAGGCCGCATGGTGAATACATGCATCCAGATGAGCAATAAAACTCAAAACCAAATATAAATAGAACTCCTCTACTGGCATATCGACGTTGAGAGCGTCATCCTCGTAATTGAATGTATCAGACAAATAGGTTTTGAAATTTATAATAAGTTGATCATTAAGCTTTAGGTTTAGACACGAGTCTACGACCTTAGCATGCTCAAGTAAGTAGGTAGATGTTTCAGCACCAAGCATACGTACCAATGACTCATATGGATGTTCAGATAGCTCTCCATCCTCTAAGCTTATATCTTCTGGTTTAACACTTCCTTTTTCCTGCGTCGTAGCTAAATTATCAAATATATTCGCAATCTGTACCTTCTGCTTTTTAGGTATCTTAGAAAGCCCTTTTGTCAGCTTTCTCAATAAAATTTTGCCTTCAGGTAAACCTTTCATCAACAAATGGGTTGGCAGCATACTCACGTTATAACGTAGCTGTTCCTCTTCAGTATCATAAAGATTGATATTCTTATCCGTCATGCCATGTAACCTATATTATCTGTATAACCTAGCCTGAAACCTCATTACCCAACTTCGTATCAAGCATCAGTCGAATAAACTTCTTAAACTGATCAGGATTAGACAATAAGTGCATAGTCATGCCCTCATACGCCTCTTGGCTCTCAAATAACGCATCCATCGCCGCATCAGGATAACCACCCAGCATAATCTGATCGGTACTGTTATTACTAAACTGCTTTACCACGATCTCATTTTCAGTCACTTTATCCCAAATCGTATTTTGGAAGTTGATCATGTCTTTATCGGTAAAGTCCTCGCCTGCAAACACTTCATTTAATCGATTAATGACCTTTGATAACAGCTCTTCTTTCTGATCCTTTGGCTTTGCTGTACCGCTACCACCGCCAGCTTCTAACTCACCACTACCCTCCTGTAGCTTTAGATCCTGCTGGTGCAGCTTTGAGACGCGGTAATGACTCATAGCGATGTTGGTTAGATCAATATCATCTTCATTGTCCACACTTTCGCGTAATAATGGCCGCAGGTTACGGGCGTATAAGCTCAGCTTTTCCAACTCTTTATCGTCATAGTCCACGATTTGCGACATAAACTCATATTGACGGGTAAATGTACCTAAGTCCTTTTTAAAGATCTCTAACGCATCTTGATCAGCCTTAAAACCTTTATAGTCATTCTCGGCATTGGTCATCAGTACCACATTGCCAGTATCTTTAGTTTGCTCAAGTATCATCTTGGCGTGCTGGGCTTGCTCGCGTGCTAGCTTATAGCGCTTCTGCCAACGCTCAACCGCTGGTTTGCAGATGTTACTAATGGCAGCGTTAGACTTATTCTTGCTGTAGAAAGCATCAACGAACTGCTCGACCTCATGCCATAAGAAGATACCACTGGCGCGTAGCTTCTCATACAGATCATACACCTGATCAGGATCAGACACATCCACTAAGGTTGCGGTCTCATAGTATGGCTGGAAGGCATCAAGAATATCTTCAGGATCATTAAAGAAGTCGAGCACAAAGGTACCGCTCTCTGCTTTGCCCTTATAGGTACGATTCAGCCGTGAGAGGGTCTGTACGCAGTCCACGCCTGTCAGCTTCTTATCGACGTACATGGCGCATAGTTTGGGCTGGTCAAAGCCTGTCTGGAACTTATTGGCCACCAGCATCACTTGATAATCATCAGTGTCAAAGGCTTTACGCATATCACGGCCTTTGAGACCGATATTCATATTATGCTCAGTAAATTTTTCGCCAAGTAATGCGCCGCTATCAGGATCATTATCGTTAAAGGTCACTTCACCTGAGAAGGCGACCATGGCATTGATACCGCGGTAACTGTAATCACTGATATATTTATCAAAGGCCAGCTTGTAGCGTACCGCTTCTTTACGTGAACCTGTCACGACCATGGCTTTGGCTTGGCCGCCGAGTAAGCCTTTTATGTTGTCGTTAAAGTGCTCAATGATGATCTTAACTTTCTGCGCGATATTGTGCTCGTGCAGTCGCACCCAGTTATTCAGCTTAATCTTCGCGCGGCGGGCATCGACTTCATCGTCATCGCTAGCCAGCTTTTGGGTGAGCTGATACATCACTTTGTAGTTGGTGTAGTTCTTCAGTACATCTAAGATAAAGCCTTCTTCAATGGCTTGGCGCATAGAATAGACATGATAAGCGGCTGGCAGGTTATCGCTAGCGGCGGGCAAGTCAGGATTGGGCAGACGGCCAAACAGCTCGATGGTTTTTGGCTTAGGCGTGGCGGTAAAGGCGTAATAGCTTAGATTCGGACTGCTACGGCGCGCGGCAAGCGTGGCGTCCAAAACATCCTCACTAGAGAGCGGCTTATCCTCATCTGTATTACTCTCTATATCGCCTGAGACCAGCACTTCTTTGAGCTGACGTGCGGTAGAGCCTGTCTGTGATGAGTGCGCTTCATCGGCGATAATGGCGTAGCGGCGTGATTTTAAGACGCTAGAGTCTTCAATGGCTTTAAGCACAAACGGAAAGGTCTGAATAGTGACGATAATAATCGGCTGGGAGTTGACCAGTGCTTCGGCAAGCTGCTCAGACTTTGAGCCGTCACCTTCTTTACGGTTAATTTTGCCAACTACGCCATCAGCATGTTCAAACTGATAAATAGTATCTTGTAGTTGGTCGTCCAGTACA
The DNA here is from genome assembly GCF_051847555.1 of Psychrobacter sp. 1Y4. NCBI lineage: Bacteria > Pseudomonadati > Pseudomonadota > Gammaproteobacteria > Moraxellales > Moraxellaceae > Psychrobacter > Psychrobacter sp. 1Y4. The sequence goes on from NZ_JBPYDE010000009.1 coordinate 107,189, forward strand.
GTGCGATCGGTAATCACAATGACCGAGTCAAACTGCTTATCGCCGTCACTGTTGTATAAGGTGGATAGCTGGTGCGCTGTCCATGCGATAGAGTTAGACTTACCCGAGCCAGCACTATGCTGAATCAAATACTTTTGACCTGCGCCCTCAGTAATGGCCGCATCGACCAGCTTGGTCACCACATCCCACTGATGATAGCGCGGGAACATCATGGTCTCACGTTTGGACTTGCGCCCGATTGCGTCCTCTTCCTCTTCGATCTGCAAGTGCATAAAGTGGCCGAGAATGGCCAATAGATTATCTGGCGTCAGCACTTCATTCCATAGGTAATCTGTGGCATAGCGATTGGGATCGGCTGGCACGTCATTACCCGCACCGCCCTCGCTGGTGCCTTTGTTAAAGGGTAAGAAGTAAGTACTGTCACCTGCCAGCTTCGTGGTCATATAGACCTCATACTGACTGACGGCAAAATGCACCAATGCGCCGCGTTTAAACGTCAGCAGTGGCTCAGGTTTTTTAGTATCAGGGTCTTTTGGCAGGCGTGTCTTCTTGTACTGAGTAATGGCATTTTGTACCGCTTGCTTAAACTCGGACTTTAGCTCCATCGTGGTGACGGGCAAGCCATTAACGAATAGCACGATATCGATACGGTTACGCTTAGCGACTTTGCCGTTAGTGTCAGCGCCGTCTTTAAGGCTGGTATGAGGGCTATACACCACTTCAGGCACCACACGGCAGATATTGGCCTTATAGCGTGCCATGGTCTCAGGGTTGAGGCTATGCTCAGGTTTGAACTGACATAAGCTAAAACGTGCGTTACGAATCTTAAGCCCATGACGCAATACACCTAAGGTGCCATAAGTGCGCGAGGCTCTATCGGTGGCGTGCGCGTCTGCCTTATTAAGCTGCTTAACTAGGGCTTCGATAAAGTGACGCTCTGAGTCGATAGGAAAGGTACGGCAGAACTTCTCCCATTCCTGCGGCTGGGTGGTCTGCACAAAGTCTAGTACGTCTTGCTCATATAGCGCAGTCTCAGCCGTATAGTCGCTAGGACTGCCTAATTGCCAGCCGTGCGCCTGCATCTGATTGACAATATCGGCTTGGAAGACAGATTCGTAGGTGACGTTGTGTGCGTTAGTAGCAGTGCTGGTCTGAGTCATAGTGTTATTCTTATTAGTGATTTGATTTATTTGCTTAGGGGGTATTTTATGCACCCTAAAGCTATAATAGTTCCTGCTGTATCTTGCAAACCGAAATCTTATTGGTCATTATTAATCTATACTTTGAAATTATACTTATGTAAAGAGAGTTTTATGAGCCAGTACATAGTTCAATCACTACCTGAATATAAAGGCATAAAGCCTAGAATGTTCCCTAATCCACATAAACTTTCAGATAAACGTATGATATTTCATGCTGACTTGAATAAAATCATTACTTTCTGGAGGTTTCAAACAGGGTGCATACCTTCATTTATCGATAAGAATGAAATGCATACTGGCATGAACCCGAAAGAAAAAAAAGAATTCAATCAATTCAGCCTTTGGGAATTTATACGTTCTATATTTCGTAGAACACGCCTAAAAAAGTACGAAATAACTGAGATCAAAAAAGATTTTCATAAAAAGTATAAAGCAGGCGAAGAGTTCAAAAACTCAACTCAATACACTGACAGACATATTTGGTTGTATCACGATCATAACTCTAGTAAAGACCCAACTCCTATGATGATGCCTGTGATTGGCTTTAATAAATCTGACAGTTCTAAAGGATTCGAGATAACAACTCTTATCAATGATAATGAATTGAAAGTTTTCGACTCATCTGAATTTAATATTGATTTTGAAAACGGGCGTCATAGAACTAGATTCTTGGAATTTATTGGTGCTAAAGATATTTATGTGATAATTGAAAAAGAACAGTTTGAGTGGTTCAATGAGCATTGTGCTTATAAATCAGAATAACTTTAAAAACTTGCTAACTTAACAATACTCAAACTTATCACCTTGCAGTTGCGATTTAGCCCCATTATCAAAGCTAAACAATACCATTTTAAGAGTTTATGTATGCTTATGCTGTAGCTTATATCTTTCAAACCTAAATAGTGAATTAGTGTGATGGAACAGAGCCTACTCAGGCGCAACCCAGCCCCGAACATTAATCTTACCCGTGACAGCAGCAGAGATTAAAGCGGTGCGACGTTCTTGCATGAGTTGAATGGCTTTTTTAGCATTTAGCTCAATATCGTCAAAGCTTAATTTCAACTTCTCTATATGATTATGAATTTGTGCAATCTCATCTAAGGGAGGAACTAGCACAGGAATGTTTTGAACTTGTTCAACTCTCAAATGGCTTACAGTACTTCCATGTGAGACGCTATTAATATACCTATCAAGACAATCTGAAATTAAATAATCGAAAAGGTAGTTTGTATAGCTTTTATCATGAGCAATGAAGTTCATCATTCTCTGACCCATACAAAACTTCAAATTTTCTGGTACTAGACAAACTTCACCCGTAGGTGCTTCACGAGTGAAAAAAATAGAGCCAGCTGGCGGTACTCCTCTTTGTGTCCATATATCAAAATTCTTTTTATCTGTGTACAAAGCGCCATTAAAATTTAACTTTTGATGCCTCACATTAGTTGTTCTAACTACAAAGTACTCACCATTTTCAAAATACTCAGGAGTCTTATTACGGCAGTCAATAATCTCACTTTCAAATTTAAGCTTTGAAACCTCCCAATGCTCTGGCACTTCCCCCAACCATTCAACGCCCGAATCTTTCATCGGTGCATTAGGGTTTAAGCCTTTAGTGACCGCATGACTAATCACCGCTTGGCGCTTTTCTTTTAGCAGCTGGATAAGGGTTTGCTGCTTTTCGATTAAGGTATCGATTTGGGCGGTTTCGTGGTCGAGAAATTTGGCGATTTGGTTTGCTTGATATAAATCAACTTTTGGAATAGATAATTGCCCTAATCTTTCCGAGTTTAGAATTTTAACTACATTACCAGTAGCCATCTGCTCTAGTTCGTTTCTAGCTGCAAGTAATAAATAATAATTATATTTTGAATTATCTTTAAAGCTGACAGCGGTAATTTGCTGATTAGTCGTAACAGTTTTAGATGCATATCCAGCCTTACCAATCGTCCCGATACAGCACAATAAGACAGAGTTTTTAGCAACTTTTCTTTGTGTTTGCCAACCAAGTTCAGTTAAATATTTTGTTCCGCAAACTTTTTCGGTGTTTTCTTTTATATCTTCTGGTCGCACCCATTCATATATCGTCACATCATCAGAGTAATATGCGCTAATAGCTGTAGATGGTGTCATTCCAGTAATGAATGAAGCTTTTCTTTTTAAACTTATAGTAGACCAATCTTTAGGAACTTTCCCCAACCACTCAACCCCTGAATCCTTATATTCTGCATATTGCTGATACTTCATTATCAATTCAGCCATTACGAATGCACCTCACCCAATAACTTCATAATCTCAGTGCTAACAGCATCCAAGTCTGCATCGATATCAGCAAGCGGACGCGGTGGCTCATACACATAGAAATGACGGTTAAACGGTATCTCAAAGCCCACGATGCCAATCTCTTCATCTATAGCATCTTTCTTGTCGCTATTAATCCACGCATCAGGCACATGCGGCTGCACTTCGCGGGCGAAGTAACTTTCAATCAGCTCAGTCGTCGTTGCTTTAGGATTCAGCGGTACGTTTTCATAATCACGTAAATCACTATCGGTTTGAAACTCTACTATTTTGGTCTTGCTGGCAGGGTCAGTATAACTAAACGCACCATAGAGCGGATTGGCAACCTTGATCGCTTTTTTGATGACGGGTTCTGCTTCAGGATTTTTCCATGTGATGGCATCCATCAGCTGCTTTTTCTCTTTAGTATCTAAGCTGACATCAGCGTCTTTTAACGCTTGTTTGAGCACTTTTTCAAACTCATTAAAATCATCGAATTGGTTTTCTCCGATAGCCGCCTGCAAGGCTTTGGCTTTATTCATAATCTCAAGCTGATCCTGCCAAAGTTTGGCATCAAGCACGTCTTTGATTTGCTTTTCTTTTAGCTCGCTAAAGTCGGCCTTGATCATAGCGCGCGCTTCTAAGGTGACCGCTGATAAGTCGCCATAGCTTTTACTGCTGTCATTACTGTCGCTATCAGTCGTCCAGTTACTACCAAACTTCTCATACAGCGCTGGCATGACCATATCAAAAGGCTTAGGTGCATAACGTAGGGTTTCGATAGAATCGTCAGATAGCTGAGCCGATAGACGAAGCGGACGCTCAATCGTGATACGGCGATAGCCAAACTCATGGGTGGCAAATATCTTACTGGCAAAGGTTTTAGCAGGTTCGGCTTTAGGATTAGCCGACTGACGGCCACGGTTAGACTTTGCCTCTTCAGGCTTATCGAGCACGCGCGCGTCAACCACTTCGAAGTCACCAAAGCTGCGAATAATGGTCTTGATATCGTCATCGCTCATCTCATTACGTTTTGAGCCAAGCGATTTACGCATCTTGCTATATAGGTTACTACCATCGATTAATTGCACCTTGCCACGGCGCTCATCCGCTTTTTTATTGCTGAGTACCCAGACATAGGTCGCAATACCCGTGTTATAGAACATATCAGTAGGCAGGGCGATAATGGCCTCTAGTAAATCGGCCTCAAGGATATAACGGCGGATCTCACTCTCACCACTACCTGCGCCGCCCGTGAACAACGGTGAACCATTTAGGATGATGCCGATACGGCTACCCTGATTGCTATTGGCTGTCGCTTGCTCATAATTCTGCTCATTATTAACGATAGGACGCATCTTGCTTAATAAGTGCATCAAGAATAACAGCGAGCCGTCAGACACCCGTGGCAAGCCCGCGCCAAAGCGACCATCAAAGCCTTTTTGCTCGTGCTCGTCTTTGATCTCACCTGATATCTTTTTCCAGTCCACTCCAAACGGCGGATTCGATAGCATATAGTCGAACTGCTCACCTGCCAGCTGATCACTGGATAAGGTATTGCCCAGCTTAATGTTGTTCACCTCTTGCCCTTTGATCAGCATATCGGCTTTACAGATGGCATAAGACTCAGGGTTGAGCTCTTGTCCATAGGTACGCATCACGGCGTCAGGGTTGAGCTCTAACACGTATTCCATACCAGAGGATAGGAAGCCGCCCGTCCCCGCTGTCGGGTCATAAATGGTGCGAATAATGCCGTCTTTGGTTAGGGCATCATCATCTTCCATAAATACGAGTGAGGTTGTCAGACGTACGATATCGCGCGGGGTAAAATGCTCCCCTGCAGTCTCGTTCGAGCTTTCAGCAAAGCGGCGAATCAACTCTTCAAAGACAAAGCCCATTTCATGATTGGATATCGCCTCGGGGCTAAGATCCGTATTGGAAAATCTCTGCACTACTTTATATAGCAGGTTGGCATCAGCCAACTGACCGACAAACTCTTCAAATTTGAAATGCTCAAATATCTCACGCGCGTCTTTAGAGAAGGATTGCACATAAGTGTTTAAGTTATCTTTGATATCGCTTTGACCCATCTTGCTGAGATCCATCGGCGAGGTATTGTAAAAAGGTCGTTTGCTGGCACGTATCAAGAACTTCTCTTGCGCCTCCTCAAACAGACCCATATCAGCGATACGCTGGTTTTCCGCAACGACAGCGGCTTTGGTCTCTTCTAACACACACTCTAAGCGGCGCAGTAGCGTAAATGGCAGAATGATGCGGCCATATTGAGATTGCTTAAAGTCGCCGCGTAATAGATCAGCGACAGACCAGATGAAAGCCGCTGTTTGAGAGAAGTTTTTGGTCATGGGAGTATCTTTTGGTTATTGAGCAGGGATATAAGGTGTAGATCGTCTATCAACGATGAGGTGATGACTCATCTTAGACAAAGTACAACCATCATAAGGGTATTCGACATTACTCGGCAAGTCTGAATGTGAGATTTGTTGGAAGGCTAATGAATTTCATCGTATAAAAGCTTACTGTACGACGCGCTCCGCAATTCAACCCCATGGAAGAAAATTGCAAGTTGATTTTAGTATCAGTAGATAGCAGGAAATGAAAACTTAGGAATAGGGTAATTTTAAAGTTACCATTTAAAGATAAAATTAATTGACTATTTTGATTACCGACAATGATACAATTAATCAAATTTTATCGAGTTAGAGGTTTGCACATGCGGTTATATGCAGGTTTGGTTAATATAGGTATTGGAGTTAGTTTGCTGGTAGGCGCTATCGGTAATGTTAGCGCTGCACCTATCGAATTTTGCGATGGTGAATATACAACCATTGATTTGAATAACTGTACCAGTAAGAACTTAGATTATGAGGACAGTAAACTTAACAGTACATATAAAACGCTAAGAGGTATGCTCGATAGAACCGAAAAAAACAATCTCAAGCAAGCTCAGTTAGCATGGATTGATTTTAGGGATAAATCCTGCAATTTTACCTCCCGTGAGTTGGTAGGCGGTAGTATGCACGCTATTGAACACACCTCGTGCTTAACGAATTACACTTATCAGAGGCGTATTGAGCTGCAAAAAGAGATTTACAATATCCAAAGATAGAATCACCCCCGCCAGCCACAAAAAAATTCGTAAAAAACGCTTAACTTAGTACAGCATTATTTGAACACGTGCAGTCAATAGCAATTCAACTCTATGCAAAAAAGTATCAGATAGAAAAAATTATTAGTGATTGGCTGGCACGTTGAGCATAATCTTTGTAACCAAACTTGCTTTGCATAAACAGCGAAAAACAATCTTAGCGATAACGAAATGTTGTTAAATCTGTTGTTAAATTAATTTACAACATTGTTATAAACCTTGATATTAAAGGATTAGGTCTATTTGATTGACTCCCGCCGAGCGCACCAATCATTGTAATCAATCTATTACTTTAAAGTATATCCCACTGAGCCAACTTATCTATTTTGGTTTAGCTATAATGCTGTGTCTGGCATTTCCAAAACTTTCTTATCAAATAACTGTTTACTCTAAACCTACCCTTCTCTTTTATCACTCCTAAACCTTTCTTTTGAGCAAGCTACTTTATGGCAAAAATACGCCTTTTTGCTTTCTTCGCTTAATCTTTACAAAAAAACTACTTTTATCAAAAATAATACTTACATTTTAAAAGCAACATAAGTATTATTGCTTATTAGGTATTTATGTAACTATATGTAATTAAGTGAATATATAGCAATATTCTAGTAACCAAATATAGATTCAAGTACAGAATGTTTTTGGCTCGTTAATTGCATGTTTAAGATAGGTTCAAACGAGCCAGCGGTTTATAACTTTTAATATAGTATGAGTTAAGTCTAGGAGACGTAATGAGTGTATTTTATATGGCAGCATTATCAGTAGGGTCTGTATTCTGGGGAATGGTTGTTGTTTGGCTGATGGCAACGCGATAAGTAGCTGGTTTGTTGAACTCAACATACTTTTTGCAAGTCAGTACTAAGCTGGGCTCGACTCGGTACTCGATGATAATTGATAATAGGCACCTCTCCTAAGCGGCGCTCACCAGCTGCGATACTATTATCTATGGTAATTATTGCAATCTTTTTATTCTCTTTGGTAATTAGCAAATGCTTAGCTCTTCTGCTGGTACTATAATTAGGAAAGTGTTTTTTAATTAAAACAGCTGTCTTTTGTAAGCTATCATTTGTTAATGGCTTCTTACCCGCTGATACGTGTGCTCCATTTTTGGGATCAACTTTATTACTACGTAAATGTGCTATCAGCCATAGTACTGTAATGACTGCTAGCAATATGACAAGCCACCAAATTCCGTCTATCATAGAAAAGTATATCCATTATTAGCAAGGGTTAAGTCATGGTAGCAGAATTATCGCCAAAACTAATAGCAGAAGTACATCGGGCTGCTAAATTGCTAGCGGTTCGACCACAGATCTGTATTCTAACTGGTGCAGGCGTATCAGCAGAAAGTGGCATTCCAACTTTCCGTGATAAGCAAACTGGTCTCTGGGAACATTATCGAGCAGAGGATTTGGCAAGCCCCACTGCCTTTGCTCGAGACCCACATTTGGTATGGTCGTGGTATCAATGGCGCAGACAACTGGTGCATGACAAAAAACCCAATCCTGCTCACTATGCGCTTGCCCAATGGCAACAAGACGCCAAAAACCACAAACAGCACTTTACGTTGGTCACACAAAACGTCGATGATTTACATGAGCAAGCTGGTAGTGAGGCCATTCATCTACATGGTCATCTGTGGCGTAATCGCTGTCACGACTGTGGTACACCTTATCAAAATGAATCAGCAGCTTTAGATAGTAGTAAAAAAGCCATCAGTTTCGATGATAGATTAATAACATGCCAACAGTGTGATGGTTATATCAGACCTGATATCGTCTGGTTTGGTGAGGCGCTACCTATAGGAGCATGGCAAACGGCTGAAGATGCTGCCGCCAATTGCGATGTATTCATCAGTATTGGTACGTCAAGCTTGGTATACCCTGCTGCAGGTCTGGCACAATTAGCTCAGCAAAATGGTGCAACAGTCATTGAGATAAACCCAAATCCAACGCCTAATACCATCGTGGATATCACATTGGCTGCAAACGCCGGCATGATAATGCCTTTATTAATGCAAAAAGTGACTGCTCTCACGTAATCGCTGTACAAAAGGCAAAGCATTTATCTAAAGCAAAGCGTTCATTTACTGACAAAATACGTGCGGTATCAATAATAGCCAAATGCTTTATATAGGTAATTAAGTTTTGAGCTGCCCCTGAACAATTACTACAATTAAAAAATTACTGCAATGCACGATCCACTTTAGCCAAGTATGCTTGTTTTAGGTCATCATCTATGAAAGATGATCTAAAAGAGTTTTTTACCAAAGTGACAATATCGTTTTCTGTTAATGGTAAGTTGTCACACAAGTTGATAAAATTTTGGTTAATATAACCTTTAAAATAGGCTGGGTCATCTGAATTGACGCTCACATTTAGACCATAATCTAAAAGCTCTTTGATATTGTGCGCTTTGTAGTCCTCAAACACTTTTAATTCAATATTTGAGTTTGGGCAAACCGTAAGCGGTATTTGCTCTTCTTTTAGCCGCTGCATAAGCGTATCACTATGAATCGACTGCACGCCGTGGTCTATTCTATCGATACCTAGTAAATCTAAAGCCTCATAAATATAAGAAAAGTCACCTTCTTCGCCTGCATGGGCGACTAACCTAAACCCCGCTTCTTTTGCCTTTTCAAATACTTCTGTAAATTTCGATGGCGGGTTACCAAGCTCTGAAGAATCAAGACCAACGCCAATGATATCCTCCTTAAATGCCATCGCCTCCTCTAACGTATCAAAAGCATCTTGCTGTGATAAATGACGTAAAAAACACATGATAATACCAGAAGTAATGCCGTATCTTTCTTTGGCATCAGCCAGCGCTTCTTTTATGCCAGTGATTACAGTTTCAAAAGCGATGCCCCTTGCCGTATGCGTCTGAGGGTCAAAGAATATCTCAGTATGAATAACATTGTCTTCAACACATTTTAAAATATACTCCCAAGTCAAATCATAAAAATCGTCTCTTGTGATAAGTACATTGGCACCAGCGTAATAAATATCTAAAAAAGTCTGTAGATTGGTGAAATTATAAGCGTTACGTACGTCCTCTATGTCTTTATAAGGAATATCTATGTTGTTTTTTTTAGCCAGCCTAAACATAAGCTCAGGCTCTAATGAACCTTCAATATGTAGATGCAATTCAGCCTTTGGTAGTTTTTTTATGAGATCAATCATAGTATTTCCTTATCTTTAATTGCTTATCTATAACTTTGTGGAAGCTACTTTAAAAAGACTACCGTATCAGACAGCTCATTACCTGCTGGGTCATGCTCTAAGTGGTAATACTGACGCAATAGTTGTCCTATCTCGTCTAGTAGATCACTTAAGCTTTCTTCTGACTTTTTGTTGGCAATGCCCGTCACTGCTTTGTCACACATCGCACGCCATACTGTAGGACTGACATGAGCGCTAATACCACGATCTGCGACAATTTCCAGCTTATGCTCACAGATGTTGACATAAACCAAGACCCCCGTGTTTTCTTCAGTATCCCATACACGGTATTCGCTAAACAAATCGATAGCACGCTCACGGCAGTTGATGCTGTAAGCTTCTTGAATGGGTAGATGGTTTTCTATAACCAAAAAAACTTCGCCACGATGACCTTGCTCTGCTTCTGTCACTTTCGCTGTTAAACGGGCCTTAACCTCTGCTGTTAGCCATTTGCTGTTTAGCATCGGAACAAACAAGACTTGACGCCACCAGCGAGCAAAACTTGCCTCTGATGAAGGTAAGTTGTTTTGTGCCATAATGTTTCCTCAAGTAGGCGATTGCTCATTGTCGTCTAATACATTATCAAACAAATTATAAAAGCAATGTTCTTAATATTTAATTCTACGAATCGATTGTTATGATGATGGTTGGCTTACCACGATCCACCAGCACCGCCACCACCAAAGCCGCCACCGCCGCCGCCGAAGCCGCCACCACCAAAGCCACCGCCGCCGCCGCCACCAAGTCCAGGTAAGAAAATTAAACCGCCGCCGCCGCGTCCACCACGACCACCGCCGCCTGAACCTCTAGCAATTAAGAACATCCAGATAAAGATGGCCATAATGACAGTCATAAAGAATCCGCCACCCAATGCTAAAGAACCAGCAAAGAAACCACCAGCCGTTAAGATAGAGCCAAATACTCGTCCAAAAATACTAGTAATAAACTTACCAAAAATCATCGCCATGATGAACAAAAAGACAGGTGTTGATGGTTCATCTGAACCTTGTTGAGCGGTACGTTCTGCGGCTTGGGCATCGGCACGAGCCAGCACTTCAGGATCAGCAGTGAGTCGAGCTTCAAGTGCACCAACACCTGCCAATAACCCAGATCCATAGTTGTTTTGCTTGAATAGTGGCGTAACATCCTCACGGATAATACGATTGACCGCCGCATCGGGCAACACGCCTTCTAACCCATAACCCGTTAAGATATACATGTCACGATCATTGACTGCTACCACAATCAGTAAGCCGTCATCAATGTCCTCCTCCCCAAGCTCCCACTTATTAGCAACCTGTAAAGCATAATCAAATATCGGCAAGCCATTCGTGCTAGGCACGATGACGATTGCTGCTTGAGCTAGACCTTGCTGGTAGATATTCCTAAGCTGGGTCTCTAAACGCTGTTTCTCTTGCGGATTTAGTATATTTGCTTGATCAACGACTGGTTGATTTAATATGAGCTTATCAGCATCAACATTAGCCGCATCAGATTGCACAGGTGGCTGTGCAGTGGCCTGAGACTCTGCTATGGCTTCATCATTGGCAGCATTTGGATTGATAGCCTCATTACCAAGTATGGTGCCTCCAATAGCGTCGTTACCAAGTACCGCATCATTGATGGCTTCATTCGCCTCGCCAGCTTTAGCGATCGCTACTAAGTCCTCAACGCTACGGTTCTGCATTTGCGCATCGGTCGCACTCTCAGCTGTCGCAACATTAGCATCATCCGGCGCAGCATGCAGCAGCGTTGTATTGCCCGCGCTGAGTGTTAATAATAATGCCGAGACGATTGCTTTTGAATTCTTCATCTAATCTATACCACCTTTAGTGACACGCTTGCTGAACGAAATTATGACTTATTATAAATAGGAGTCTTTTTTCACGCCTTTGTTAGTAGCGACTAATCATAGATAGCGAGTAAAGCTACTACTAAACGCCGCTTTTTGACCCAAAACGCTGGCTTTATTGTGCAGTAGCTTCATCATCTCCAAAATCAACCGTAGGTGCGGTCGAGATCTCTTCTTCATTAGCAACAGTAAAGTTCGGCTTAGTATCCATACCGAACACTTTGGCTGTGATATTAGTTGGGAATTGTCGTACCGTTGTATTGTAGCCTTGCACTTCTTGAATATAACGATTACGAGCTACTGTAATACGGTTTTCAGTCCCTTCTAACTGTGCCTGCAAGTCTTGAAACAAAGCGTCGGATTTGAGCTCAGGGTAACGTTCGGACACTGCCATCAGACGTGACAATGCTCCCCCCATCTGAGCTTGGGCTTCAGCATAACGTTCCATCGCTTGTGGGTCATTGAGTACTTCTGGCGTTATATTAATGCTACCTGCACGCGAACGCGCTTCTGCCACCTGAGTGAACACCTCTTGCTCTTGGTCTGCATATTGTTGCACAACTTTCACCAAGTTTGGCACCAGATCCGAACGGCGCTGATATTGGTTGACTACTTCTGACCAAGCTGCTGTGACTTGCTCATCTTGTGATTGCAAATTGTTATAACCACAGCCTGACAAACCTACGGTTGAGGTTGCCAATACTGCTGATAACAACATAGGTTTTATAATAGATTTACGCGTCATCTCTAATTCTCCTAATAATAATTAACTGCTTAGCCATTTATGCTAAATAATAACTTGTAATGTCACAGACAAAGGATTGTCTTTAATTGTGCTGCTAATAATGGCGACATAGCCGCTTTTTTACAATTCATCGTTACTAAAACACAACCGCAAAATAGGACTGCTGACTTTTTTATTATGCGTCAATTTACTATTCTACCTTTATTTTTATTACGACCTAATCAATTTCTACAATATCGATAACAGTATGTAAGCAGTTGATAAAAGGTCCTCAAATCCTAGTATGACACTATCTAACAATACATTTAATAGACTTATATCGATTTAGCAAACAATTATTGAAAATTACATACACGGACAATTCAAAAAAAAATCTAGTAATTATAAAGAAATTGTGGCAAATTGCAGTTACTTAACCGTATGGTTTGCATACATTCGGTAGTGGAGTTGTTATTTATTTGATATTAGCGCAGTATAAAACAAAAAATCGTTTTTATTTTGGTGACAAATATTATAGCTATTGAACGGCTCTCTTACTGTTATCATTTAGCATTTACTAAAATGTCTAACGATAATCTAAGGTTCATGTTCGTGTACTATAAGTTTGTAAGCTGTTAGCAAACAAGAATAACGTAAATGGTTGAATACCATCAGATTATTAATTGATACGTATTTGATTATAATAATTATTTGTTTTATCCGCTGGTCTATTCTTTACCTACCTATTCTTACTGCGTTATATGTCATAATATTGTGACAACCAGAAAGGCAAAAGGACTTGCGACCGCAGCTAGGATCTATTAACACTGTTTGTGTTACTTGATAAGCCAAGCGGATAAATACAGACATTTACAATCCATCCTAAGCGGTTAAAAAGATATTAAGCCTTAGTTTAGTACAATGTTTAATATCCTTTATCGCTATTTTAAGGACGTTTGAGGAAGACATAATATGGAAAGTTTAGTCAATTTAGTAAACGGAATTATTTGGAGCCCGGCTCTGATCTACTTGTGTTTGGGCGCAGGTCTGTTTTATTCTATTATGACGCGCTTTGTACAAGTGCGTTTGTTCAGTGAAATGATAAAACTACTGTTTACGGGTAAATCTAGTGAACAGGGTATCTCATCTTTTCAGGCGTTAGCTGTCTCACTCGCAGGCCGCGTGGGTATGGGTAACATCGCAGGTGTTGCTGCTGCCATTGGCTTCGGTGGTCCTGGTGCCGTATTTTGGATGTGGATTGTGGCGTTCTTAGGAGCATCTACTGCTTATGTTGAATCGACACTCGCGCAGATCTATAAAGAAAAAGATGTGGTGACTGGCGAATATCGCGGTGGCCCGGCGTATTACTTTGAGCGTGCACTTGGTCAAAAATGGTACGGAATCCTTTTTGCAATCTCTTCTATCTTAGCTTGCGGTATGTTTTTACCGGGTGTACAAGCAAACGGTGTTATCAGTGCATTTGCACAGGTAATGGGTGAAGGCACTATCATGAACATCGGGAGCCTAGAAGTTGGCTCTATGCGTTTGGTAGCGTTAGTAATCATCCTAATCGTACTAGGTATTATCATTTTTGGTGGTATTAAGCGTATTGCAACCTTTACTGAGTTTGCAGTTCCTTTCATGGCACTAGGTTATATTGTCTTAGCCTTGATTATCATGTTTACAAACTTTGATATGATTCCTCAAGTCTTTGGTATGATCGTCGGTGACGCCTTTACCGCTCAAGCAGGTTTTGGTGCCGCAATCGGTTGGGGGGTTAAGCGTGGTATTTACTCAAACGAAGCAGGTCAAGGTACCGGTCCTCATGCAGCAGCGGCAGCTGAAGTTCAGCATCCATCACAGCAAGGTTTGGTACAGGCATTCTCAGTCTATGTCGATACTATCTTAGTATGTTCTGCTACGGCCTTTATGATTCTCACGATGGGTACTTATAATATCCAAGGTACGCTACCTGATGGTCAGTTCATCGTTCAAAACGTAGCAGCGACTACTGAAATTAACGCGCCTGCCTTTACGCAAATGGCGATGGAATCAGTATACGGCTCATTCGGTGATACTTTCATTGCTGTCGCAGTATTCTTCTTTGCCTTTACCACTATTTTGGCTTACTACTATATTGCTGAAGTAAACGTGGCTTATTTGACTCGCTTTTTGGGTCGTAACGCAAACAGAACGGGTTTATTCTTAGTTAAAATCCTCATCATGGCAATGGTTGCTTATGGTGGTCTAAACTCAGCTGGTTATATTTGGGCTATCGGTGATATCGGTGTTGGTCTGATGGCATGGCTTAATATCGTTGGTATTCTTGTTATCTTTATCGTTGCACGTCCAACACTTACCATGCTCAAAGACTATGAAGCACAGCGTAAAGCGGGTGTTAAGCGCTATAGCTTTGATCCTGCAAAATACGGTATTAAGAATGCGCCATATTGGGAAGCACGCCATTTAAAAGAGCAACAAAGAATGGCTGAAAGTCCTCTACATAAAGAGCCTAAATAAGACTCTTTAGAGCAGTTATAGTTATAGTGTACTAATATAATATAAAAAGCCTGAGGCAATGGTCTCAGGCTTTTTTATGCGCTTCATTATGCCCTATCAATTACTGGCAATTACTAGCGTTGATAATATGCACAGACAGTCTTTAATCCAATAAAAACCCAGCACGCTTGGCTGGGTTTTAGTCTTAAACATTAAAGGGGGTTCAAATCATACTATTTTTAATAACAACCTGTTATTTAGGCATTAATACTGTATCAACCACATGAACAACCCCATTGGTTGCCATTACGTCTGGTTGAGTAATATTGGACGTGTTGCCGCTAGCATCTGTGATAACATTGGCTTCGCTAATAGAAAACGCTTGGCCATTTACTGTCTCGATATCTGTACCGTAAGGAATATCGGCAGATTTTACTATCATACTTGGAATAACATGATATGACAGTACATTGGTCAACATGTCTTTATCAGCCAATAGCTCTTCTTTGGTGACATCAAGCTTCGTCAATGCATCAGCGAATGCAGCGTCTGTAGGCGCGAATACAGTGAACTCACTGCCTGAATCCATTAGAGTTTGATCCAGACCAGAAGCTTCAAGTGCTGCTGTTAAAATGGTTAAATCATTGTTGTCAGAAGCAAGTTCAACGATATTTTGCGTGGCAGTACTTTCTTCAGTCGTTACCTCAGGATCCGCGATGACTTCAGGCTCTTCCATTGTCTCAGTTTCAACCATTGGTTCAGGTTCAACCATCGGTTCAGTTGTCATTTCGGCCTCAGTAGGTTCTGCAACTGTCTCTGCATCATTACAAGCTACCAAAGATACGGCCGATGCGGCGATTGCTAGAGATAATAAAGTCTTTTTTAACATGGGTCTATCCTTATAAAAATTAAGCAGATGGTTTCTTATTCATTGCTATATGCATTGTATTTAATGCATGGAATAAAGTTTTAAAGCAGGGAATAAAAAAACGAATACGTGTCTTATTTACTGCGGTAACAGTACTTTATCGATAACATGTACGACACCATTGCTAGCTGCGATGTCTGTTTGCAAGATATTAGCAGTACGACCACTCTCATCCATCAGTTTGCCTTCAGGTGTAATCATCAATGTGTCTTTGCTGAGCATCATAACGTTACCTGGCTGCACATCTTTGGCATATACAGGTGCTGGACCATTGATTACGTGGTAGCCCAAAATCTTAGTTAAAGCTGGCTTGTTCGCAAAAAGCTGCTCTTTAGTCATGCCAGTTTCTTGCAAGGCTTCAGCAAACGCTGCATTAGTTGGTGCAAGGATGGTAAGGTTTGCATCGGGATTAGATAACGGACCAGCTATACCAGCAGCTTGTACCGCTTCAACCAAGGTCGAAAATTCAGGACTGCTTTGAGCCACTTGTACCACATTCATTGCAGCTACCGCTTCACTTTGAGTAGTTGCTTGCTGAGCTTGTTGTGCCTGTGCCTGTTTTGCTGGCATCGTTGCTTCTTTAGCTGGCATCATGTTGTTACAAGCGCTTAAGCCAGCAATTGATACAGCTAATGTGCCGATAGTAGCAAGTTTAGTAAGTTTCATATTCATATCCTTGATATTGAAGTCTATCCTGATTGCGAATTTAAAAATTATGAATGGTGCTTTTTAAAGGTAAGGTTTTGATAAATCAACTTATACATGATGACTTACTATCTACACAGTTTAACCATCTATTTAACTAACTCTTTAAAGAATCACGCTATACAGTCATGTATTAATACACGTATACATGCGTCTGAATGTTAGAAATAATATGTACACCGCTTAGTATAATAGTTCACCATTATCATCCGAGAGCTTATAGGCTATACTTACGGGCAACCAAACCTTACGAAGCTAAAGTTAGCATGGCATACAACTTTAACTATCTGCATTTGCGCTATTTTTTGTCATCCCCTTGTAAGTTTTGTCAGTTTTCTTGCATGGCTTATTTTTTAATTTAGTGATGGAATACTTTACAGAATCAATAGATAGTAAAGCTGCCTTGTATTCATACAAAAGGATATAAGATGACCTTTAAGCATGACTTTGGTGTGATAAACACTCTTAGATTTAGCTGACAAAACCCTCATTTTTATTGTTGAATATCAATAAAAACATACTGATAGGCGCCATATTTTTCATGCTAGAATATTGCAGATTTGTGCTTTCTTATTTTCTATAGTTTATGAATTTTTCTTTTTCTCTTTTTTTTATGATAATTACGATACAAGCAGTGTACCTATGACTCAACAGACAGCCTCACAAACTTCTTTGCCAACCAATCACCTACAAGCAGCGGACGGCTTTGTCCTAACACCGCCTGCCAGCTTTCCTTTTAAAGAACAGCAGCTAACCGCTCGCGTACGTATTACTGAGCAAATGAAGTCGCGTATTTTGATGTTAGATGGCGCGATGGGGACACAGATTCAGACCTATAAGCTTGAGGAGGCGGACTATCGCGGTGAGCGCTTCGCTGATATCGAGCAAGACGTACGCGGCAACAATGACCTGCTGGTACTCACGCAGCCGCAGATGATACGTGACATTCATCACGATCATCTTGCAGCGGGCGCTGATATTATCGAGACCAATAGCTTTAACGGCACGCGTTTGTCGATGTCTGACTATGATATGGAATATCTGGTGCCAGAGCTAAACAAGACCGCTGCCAAGATTGCTCGTGAAGCTGCTGATGAATTTACCGCTAAAACCCCTGATAAGCCGCGCTTTGTCGCAGGGGTCATCGGGCCCACCTCTCGCACCTGTTCGCTATCGCCTGATGTCAACGACCCCGCCTTTCGTAACATTACCTTTGATGAGCTGGTACTCAACTACCGTGAAGCGACGCTGACATTAATAGAAGGCGGCGTCGATATCATCTTAATTGAAACCATCTTTGATACGTTAAACGCTAAAGCAGCGATATTTGCCATCACAGGCGTGTTTGACGATATTGGTTTTGAATTACCAATTATGATATCGGGGACGATCACAGATGCCTCAGGCCGTACCCTATCTGGTCAGACGGCTGAGGCGTTTTATAACTCTATCCGTCACGCCAAGCCGTTATCTGTTGGCTTTAACTGCGCGCTCGGTGCTGATGCGCTGCGCCCGCATATTCAGACGCTCTCAAACATCGCTGACACTTATGTCTCAGCGCATCCAAATGCAGGCTTGCCCAATGAGTTTGGTGAATATGATGAAACTGCTAAAGAAACCGCCGCTCTGCTAGAAGGTTTTGCGAAAGCGGGCATCTTAAACATCGTCGGCGGCTGCTGCGGTACCACACCTGAGCATATTCGCCAAATCGCTAATATGGTGGCAAACTACTCGCCGCGCAAGATACCAGAGATTGTGCCTGCCTGCCGTCTGTCTGGACTTGAGCCGTTTACCATCACCGCTGACAGTCTGTTTGTCAACGTCGGTGAGCGTACCAACGTCACTGGCTCCAAGAAATTTTTGCGCCTAATCAAAACCGAAGCTTATACCGAAGCCCTCGATGTCGCGCGCGATCAGGTCGAGGGCGGCGCGCAAATCGTCGATATTAATATGGACGAAGGCATGCTCGACTCCAAACAGGCGATGATTCATTTTGTCAATTTGGTCTCAGGTGAGCCAGATATCAGCCGTGTACCGCTCATGATGGACTCCTCAAAATGGGACATCATCGAAGAAGGGCTTAAACGTATTCAGGGCAAATCGGTCGTCAACTCTATCTCCCTAAAAGAAGGCTACGATGAGTTCGTGCGTCATGCCAAGCTCTGTATGCGCTACGGGGCAGCAGTCATCGTTATGGCGTTTGATGAAGATGGGCAAGCTGACACCTATGAGCGCAAAATTCAGATCTGTCAGCGCAGCTATGACGTACTCGTTGATGAGGTCGGCTTCCCATCTGAGGACATTATCTTTGACCCCAATATCTTTGCAGTCGCAACTGGTATCACCGAGCACAACAATTACGGCGCTGACTTTATTAACGCGACGAAATGGATAACCGAAAATCTGCCCAATGCCATGGTGTCAGGCGGCGTCTCCAACGTCTCATTTAGCTTCCGTGGTAACCCGATTCGTGAAGCGATTAACTCAGTATTTCTTTATCATGCGATCAAAAACGGCTTAACCATGGGTATCGTCAACCCGTCGATGCTTGAAGTCTATGATGACATCCCTGTCGAGGCGCGCGAGGCGATCGAGGATGTCATGCTTAATCGCAATCAAGGCGAGACAGGTCAGGATGCTACCGAACGCCTGATGACTATCGCTGAGAGTTATCAAGATGGCGGCAAGAAAAAAGACAGCACCGTCGATATGAGCTGGCGTGAGGGCACGGTTGAAGAGCGCATCGCCCATGCACTGGTCAAAGGCATCACCACCTTTATCGAAGCCGATACCAAAGAAGCATGGGAGAAATATCCCAAACCACTAGAGGTCATCGAAGGGCCACTGATGGATGGCATGAACATCGTCGGTGACTTATTTGGCTCGGGTAAAATGTTTTTACCGCAAGTGGTCAAGTCGGCACGCGTCATGAAACAATCGGTCGCTTGGCTCAATCCGTATATCGAAGCAGAAAAGGTCGAGGGCGAAGTCAAAGGTAAGATCCTGATGGCAACCGTTAAGGGGGATGTACATGACATCGGCAAAAACATCGTCGGCGTGGTACTTGGCTGTAATGGCTATGACATCCTTGACCTTGGCGTGATGGTGCCGTGCGAAAAAATCCTCGATACCGCTATTAGCGAGAAAGTCGATATTATCGGCTTATCAGGACTGATTACCCCTAGCCTTGATGAGATGGTCTATGTCGCCAAACAGATGCAAGAGCGCGGCATAACGCTGCCACTGATGATCGGCGGTGCCACCACCTCCAAGGCGCATACGGCGGTAAAAGTCGAACCGCAGTATCAAAACAATGCGGTCATCTATGTCTCGGACGCCTCACGCTCGGTCGGCGTGGTCACCAAACTGCTCTCTAAGGAAAATCGTCAAGGTCTTATCGATGAGACCCGCGAAGAGTATATCAAGGTACGCGAGCGTCTGGCCAAGCGTCAGCCCAAAGCGGCCAAGATATCTTATGCGGATGCTATCAAGCTTGGCTTTGACTATGACTGGGACAACTATGTGCCGCCTGCGCCCAGTAAACTTGGCCAAGTGATACTTGATGATTATCCGATCGCAACCTTGCTGCCTTATATCGACTGGACGCCGTTCTTTATCTCTTGGGGACTGACAGGCAAATACCCTAAAATCTTGCAAGATGAGGTCGTTGGCGAAGCGGCGCGCGATTTGTTTGACAATGCCAATGACTTAATGCAAAAAATGATCGATGAGAAGTTAATCGTCGCTAAAGGCGTGTTTAAAATCATGCCAGCCAAGCGTACTGGTGCAGATACTGTCACCGTTTATGATAAAGCGCTGGAAGACGGCGGACAGCCAACGCATACCTTTGAGCACTTGCGCCAACAGTCGGACAAAGCCAGCGGTAAGCCAAACTTTAGCTTGGCGGACTTTATCTCACCATCAGACACGCACACCGATCATATCGGCGGCTTTACCGTTTCCATCGTCGGTACTGAAGCACTCGCTGAAAAGTACAAAGCCGCAGGCGATGACTATAACGCTATCATGGTGCAGGCACTATCTGATCGCTTGGCCGAAGCCTTTGCTGAGCACTTGCACGAGCGGATCCGTAAAGACTATTGGGGCTATCAGGCTGATGAGACGCTCAGTAATGAGGAGCTGATTAAAGAAAAATACGTTGGTATCCGTCCTGCTCCCGGCTATCCTGCCTGCCCTGAACATACCGAAAAAGGCAAACTGTTTGATTGGCTGGGTACAGTGGACGCTATCGGCACAACGCTAACTGAAAGCTTTGCAATGTGGCCTGCTTCCTCGGTCAGTGGCTTTTATTACTCGCATCCTGACAGTGAGTACTTTAACGTCGGTAAAATCGACCGCGACCAGTTGGAGGATTATGCTATCCGTAAGAATTGGGATATCAAGACTGCTGAGAAGTGGTTAAATCCGAATTTGTAGAGTTGGTTAGATTTTTTAGAGAAAATTTTATGCGGGATTGATTTTTATAATTGATTCCGCTTTTGCTTCTATCTGCTTATACATTCGAGACAATTGTGTTTAACCGTCACATCTCTTTCTTGCTGCTAAAAATCTACCTAGCTGATTTTTTTAGCGAAAGAATTCAGCAATATTAGAAGTTACCTACTCTTCTGCAGCGCAGTAAATTGAAGTAATTCCTGTATTTGATGCGAGTTGGGGTTATATATAAACTCATTATCAAAATAATTTTCTACGCGGTTATACATAAAAAGATTACCTATCACTAATGAATTAAACTGATTGCCATTCAATTTTTGTTGCTCTAAATCTTTCAATAAGCTTTCTGGCAAGTCGCTCATCACGAAATCAGATATTACTAATACATCTGATTTTTCATACTTTTCAGTTTCTAATAGTTTTATCGCATAACGAAGTGCTGGAGCAACATCCGTACCCCCGTGAAATGATTGACTAAGGAAACCTGTCAATTCAGCTATACCTGTTGCACCAGTTACTTCAAACGTTTCTATATTAGTAGAAAAATTAATAACAAAACATGGTCTATTTTGGTTTTTAGCTTTAATCCCCAAGAAAAGAGTAACTGCTTTTGCAATGCTTTCTGGTGTACCTTGCATGGAACCACTTGTATCAACACATAGTATCATCGGACCTAGCTTTTCTTCTGTCTCTTTTTCTACTTCAACAGTTATTTCTACTTCTGTATTCTGATATGTCAGCCCTTGTAACTCAAAGCAAAGCAATTTCGCTTCTAGATACTTTAAATCAAAAAGAATTGCTGTATCTGGGTCTGACATTAAAGCAAGTTCAGACGGTAGTGCATGCTCTAAATCTTTGGCTAGACGTAAACCAATAATCTCTTCTTTCGAATTGGTATCGACGACTGGTGTTTGTAACTCGATAGTTTGCTGTACACGCTCTATTTCACTTGTGTGTTCTATTTGGCGCATTTTACCCAATAAGTCCGCTATTTTCTTAACGCCACCATCATTTTGTAAGTAACTTAACCAACGCTTGAGAACATCAATATTCTGTTTACTTAAGCTACCTAAACTATCATCAAACCAAATACCTAATTCAAATCCGAATTCACATAGGTTTTGGTCCAGCTGTTTTATTAACTCCATCCATTCAATTAACTGCTCTAAAAACTGGTCGCGGCGTGCTTGCAGTTCTTCTAATTGCCAACGTGCTTGGGCAACATCGAGGTGCTTTTGCCATTCATTTAAAAGGAGTTGAAAATGGGGCTTTTTGTCACTTATTTGCTTTGAAGTCTCTTTGTTCTCTTTTAAAGCTTTCTTCCAATAAGATAAGTTTGCGGGAACACCTACTTCTGAGCAGAAACTTAGATACTCTTCGACAGCTTTCGGGTTCAACTCATCTGAATCTTTGGCATAATAGTCAATCCACTGGGTTAATTTGCTCTGATGTTCAGAAAATATGTCTCGTTGTAAAATTTCTAATTTAGCTTTATATTGCCAATCCTCTATTTGGGTAGTGACCTGTCGGGATATATTATCCTGACTGTATAAATGTTCATATTGCTTTTTGACAGCTTCTTCAATGACATTTTTACCGTAGGTCGAGAAGTTTAGCGACATAGCGCCTCCAGACGTTCACAGTCCGCAATTCGCAACTGAATTTGGTCTTTCTGTTTGGTAACACCTGTTATAGCAACGCTAATTTCTTCCTTGGTAACAAATGGACTGGCAAGGTGTTGCTTATATTCAGTAGATTTTCCTTCAACTTGTTTTGAAACTTCGATTAGTTGTTGGCGAATATCTTTTATAGAATCTGCTAGTGAGCTAACTAGCCTTTCGTTTATGTCTTTCTTTTTATCACCTTTATTAAATAAAACATTCGGTCTAAAGGTTACATTGTTATGAACATTTGAACTTAGAGTTACCTCACAACTACCTTGGCCTTTAAATGAACCTTGAATACTACTCTGTATATTTCCGGCTTTGTCAACTAAATGAAAAATGTCTTTTGTTTTAAAATTCTCAAAAGGTATATAAAGTTCAAATTCTTTATCATAGTCAGAATAATTTTCATATCCTCTTCGTTTAAATACTGCGTTAAACTTAAAATAATCTCTACCATCATTTAGCTGTATGACATCATAAATATCTTCTGAATGATAAAGCTCTTCATTTATTTCAAGGTCAAGTTTATCCTTTTCTTTATCTAGTTTGGCTAGATTAATATCAGTATCAAAACCACAATTTTCAATTGCACTCGTCACAATCTCTTGTACCGCTTCTCGATTTTCAGTAGTCGTCCACAGACAATATTTAAGCAGTAGCGCGTCGCTATGGTTCGTTTCAGTACGCCCATTACAAAAAGCAGAAGCTTTAAGCAGTATTGCTGCTCGTTGCCAACGTCGATCAGATACATAAACGTCTAGCTTTTTTGACTGCGAGATTAGTTGTTGCCGTATGTAT
Source organism: Psychrobacter sp. 1Y4 (assembly GCF_051847555.1). NCBI lineage: Bacteria > Pseudomonadati > Pseudomonadota > Gammaproteobacteria > Moraxellales > Moraxellaceae > Psychrobacter > Psychrobacter sp. 1Y4. The sequence goes on from NZ_JBPYDE010000009.1 coordinate 130,680, forward strand.
TTGATCACTAACAAGGTATCATCGCTTAAAGTTACTAAGTGTAGCTTGTCACGCCATTCCTGCATTTCATCATAGTTAATAATTAACTCCGGACTAATACATGAATTTTCCGAACTAGGTTTGCTATTAATTAGATGATTAAAGTTCTCTTCTTGTTCGATAGGTGGTACAAATAACCGAATCACAAAACGGTCATAAAGTGCTTCTAACCCTTGGTTTGGTGGCGGTACTTCGTTAGAGGCGGCAATCAAAGACTTTAAGGGTACTTGGATTATCTCTTTACCATTTCTAAAAGTATGCTCATTAATAATAGTCAATAAATTATTCAAAATTGCTGGGCTAGACTTCCAAATTTCATCTAGGAATGCGAAGTCTGCGGTTGGTAAATAGTCATCAACTTGACGAATATAACGATCTTCCTTTAACTCTTTGATAGACACAGGACCAAATATCTCTTCTGGTGTGCTGAAACGATTCATTAAGTATTCAAAATATTTAGGAGATTCAAAAGCAGCTATCAATCTTCTTGATATTAGACTTTTTGCTGTACCAGGCGGACCTAATAAGAAGGTGTTGTGTCCTGTAATAGCACCTAGCAGTGCAATTGCCATGGTTTGATTACGCTCATACATATCAGCAGTTAATTCTTCCAATAACTGTGATATACGTGCCTGGATATTCAAATTTACATCTTTTGGTTTTTGAGTCTTATTCGCCATATTTATTCAATGTCTCATTAATTGAGTTAAAAGGTTATTTAAAGTTATAGTTGCGATCAAATATACAAACATAATTGATAAGTTCAGACTTGACCACACGAGTGAGTGGGCCCTGATTACCATTTGTATGCTTGGTTAACTACCAATTTTTTCTTAAGCCATGTGAAGGAGTGCTGACAGATAGATTTTCAGCGATCAGTTTTCTTTTATGCGAAAAATAAAACATTGTACAAAACTTCAATACTATCGTGGCGAGCAAAATGTCCTTTATTAAGCATACAGATATTAGGTCGCTCATACTTCACACCTTCTGCATTGCCTTTAGCGTATTTAGCAGTTCTAGCATTTTTTATGCCACTTAATGGCTTTCCTGCTTCAGATCCGAAAAAGTAAAACGAGTATAGCTCTAAAGTATCTTCATCAAATATTATCCAAATAACACATCCTGAAGGCTTGGTTGCTAGACGGGTATGAATGTTCTGTCTTGAAGTTTTACCACCTAATTTTGAAGCTTTAAGCTGAATATGCCGAATAACATTATTGAGCTCTAAAAAAACATAGACTTCAAAAGTTACATGTGTTTTTAATCCACTCTATTGCAAGACTCATTGACAGTTAAATAGTAGCAGCTGCTGTTAAGTTCTTGCCCATATTCAATCAGTACTAAACTTAAAGCCTAACCTTTAGGACTTAAATTTTAATAAATATGTAACAAAAACAGCTGTTTGATTAGATTAACTTAAAGATATTTGGTATATTTATAATTAAGAATATATTTAAATTGTTTAGTAATATTACTATATAGTATGAGCCTTACAAACTGTTAAAAACAAGGAGGTATATCGGCATAATAGTTGTAAAAATTGAGATTTTACATTTTTAAATCAAGGAGAGATAAAAATGAAATCGTTCAAATTAACGCTACTAGCCATGACAGCTATATTCTTTTTACAAGGATGTGATGATGACTCTGATGAGTCGACCTCACCACTACCCAATCAGCCAAATATCGACACTGAAATCGTTGGAACGTGGAGTAATGACGATAGTAGTAGTGGATTATCAACGATTGTCTTTATGAATGACGAGACTTATGTACAGGTCCAAGTCAATAGTAGTCAGTCTACAAGTGACCCTGAAAATGGTATGGAATGGGGTAATTACAATATCAATAATAGTACAGGCAAACTAACTGCTACGCCTATTTTTGATAAAAATGGTAGCTCTGGATTGTCAGATTCTGTCAATCGCCATGCTCAGGTATCTAACGGCAAGCTGATCCTCGAAGTAGACGAAAACAATGATGGCATTATCGACAGTGATGAAAGCCATGAGTTTTCAAAAACCCAACCTGAAGGGATCTTAGGGTCTTGGAGTTTCGATGATACTGATGACGATGAGCTAATCGGATTAGCATTCTTCGATAATGGGACTTATGTCCATGTCCAAGTGGATAAAGCTGGCTCAGTAAATAACTCCGAAAATGGTATGGAATGGGGTAACTACACTGTTGATCCCACGACTGGACGGTTAGCAACCTCTATGCTCTATGATGATAACGGTGGCACTGGATTATCACAACCGCGTACGCGTTACGCGCGAGTGACTGGTGACACTGCCCTCACTATTGAAGCTGATAACGATCAGAACGGCTCAATAGATAGCGGTGAGTCTTTTGCTTTTTCGAGACCATCTTGAGAAAGTTTAGCAAAGCCTAACTTGTTAACTGCAAAAAAGTTGTACTACAGTTTTGACTTCGTAAAAGAAAACTCCTTAAAAGGAGTTTTTTTTGATGATTATCTTGTATAGCTAACTAAGTCTATGACGACTTGAGAGTAGCAACCGTCGCCTCGCCCCAATAGTGATAACCCACGATATTGACGCCCTGCGTAAATCCTTGCTGACCCGAGACCTCAAACCCCGCTTGCGCGATCAGCTGTTCGATATCCCTATCCAGATGACAGCCGCCCGCTATTGGCTTCCATGCTGGAGTGATGAGCTGTTGCATTTTGCTCACCCATTTAGGCTGCGGCGCTAAGCCGTGCTCGGCATAATATAGCGTGCCAGTCGGTTTTAGCACGCGCCTCATCTCGTGTAGCGCTTGGATAGGATTAGGGATGGAACATAGGGTAAAGGTCATGACGACACTGTCAACGCTATTGTCCTCAAGGGGTAAGATCTCGGCGGACAGCGGCTGCGAGATAAAGTCGATGCCTGCGCTAGAAAAGCGCTTGGCTGCCAATGGATGCAGGTGCGGATCGACGCCTATCACTTCTTTGACGGTTTGAGGGTTGTAAAACTCAGCATTGAGCCCACTGCCAACACCGACTTCTAGCACGATGCCGTGGGCTTTTGGGACGACAAGCGCTCTTTGCTCGCTCACAACATCTAATGCACAGGCTTTGTCGATTAGGACAGGCAAGACTTTATTATTATAGACGTTTTTGAGACTGCTGAGCTTAGAGGTCGGCTTTGATTTCATGATGATTCCTTTATAATTAAAATATGAACATCTTTGTATTTTAGTCGCTCTTTTTAGTCCGCCGACACTTCTCAGAACAGTAAATCACCTGCTCCCAATCTTTCTCCCACTTCTTACGCCACGTAAATGGCCGCAGGCAGACGGGGCATATTTTCTGTGGTAAGTTTACTTTTTTATGTGCCATCGTCTGCTCCTTCGTTCTTCTATACTTCTCATTTTCTATTAACGCCTACTTATCTTCTTTTTGATGCTCTAGCCCTTCATATTTCTTCACTCGGCGACACTGGTCTGAGCAATAGACCATACTATCCCAGTTTTTATCCAGTTTTTTAGTCCAGCTAAACTCGCGCTCGCAAACAGGACATTCTTTTTTACGTACGTTTTTCTTTTTGTGCGCCATAGCCTCTACCCTAAAGTTAATAATGAATGATTACTGACCCCAGATAGGTGAACGTACAACCCCGCCAGCCTTACTACTAATGGCATAGCTTGTCTGACCCGCTAGCGAATGTATAACTATGCTACCACCGCTTTGTCCGTCCACTCGTGAGGTGCGCGTAGGATAAACACTATACTGTCCAGAGGGTGAAAAACGTGCTGGCTCATCTAGACCCGTCTCTGCAAGTTTAACAATCTCTCCAGTTGCTAGCGTCAAAATCGCCGCTTGACGGTCGTTTAGATAGGCTAGGCGCTGGCCATCAAAGCTGAGCTGCGGACTGGCAGCATAATCTTTCATCGTTATTTGAGTGGCGTTACGAGTTGCAAAGTCATAGCGATATATTCTCGGTCGTCCAGCGTTTTTCTTATCACTGGTGTAAACGAAGCTTTGGCCATCACTGGCATAGCTTGGCTGCACCTCGGTGCTAGGCAGTGTGGTCAGCTGTTTGGTTTTACCACTATCTAAATGCATCTCATAAATGTCTGCGTCACCGCCAACGGTTGAGCTATAGAGCAGCTTTTTGCCATCTGGTGAGAATGACGGTGATAGGTTGCTACCCTCAGTACCCACCACCAGATTGTGCGTTTGGCGACTCACATCATATATATAGATTTTTGGGTTTTGTCGCGGGGTTTGCTTACTATAAGCCAATAACTGCCCATCAGCTGACCATGCTGGTGCATATATATAGCCGCTTAGCTCATCTATGAGTTGTCTATCGCTACCGTCAGGATAAATGCTGTACAGACTAGAGACTTTTGTAGACCCTGCGCCTTGTTCTTCCACGTAGGCAATGCGACCTGCACGATCTACCGCTGGCATTTTCGCTGTTAGTGGACTTGTCATCGTACTGCTAGTAAGCGTGTGCGCGCCTTTGTCTATCGGCAACGTGCTACAAGCCGTTAAAAAAACGCTGAGTACAATACCCGCCGTAATATTGCAAGTGATATTCGTCTGAGTTATAGAAAGGTATTTTGTGTGTAGAAGTTGAGGAATACTAGAGGTAGGCATAAAGAGGTACTCAGTTAGGTTCTGGCTAGAAGCAATAAATTAAAAGACGAAAAACGCGTTTGAGTAGCTAAGCGTGTCATGTATCTGCTATGAAAAATACCCGTTGATGAAATAATAAGACAATAGGTAAAATAATTAGGACACATAATTAGGTCACAGAAAAACGCCTCACTACATTATATAGTGAGGCGCGCTATGATTAACAATTATTCGTCTTTTTTTTATAGTAATAACAATAATTTATACAAACCATGTCAAACCATTTTAGGTACTTAGTTATTACCTATTTAGCGATGGCTTTAAAGTGAGCCACCTGGTTTGCATTGCGAATAGTCAAGATAGGTACATTGTTTGCGTTATTGTTGATGCTGTACTTGCCTTGTACTGTTGCAAGTGTCGCTGTATCAAAGCTTGCTTGTGGCTCAGGGCATGCCATCATAGTAGATAAGACATTACCTAGGACAACGTTACCATCTACCACACTATAGTCAGAACCCATGTTGTTACAAGTGTTGACAAAAGTGACACGGTCATTGCCCTCGTTTTCAAAAAACTTTAAGGTCAAAGGTTTAGACGGATCAAAGAATAGCTGAGTGACTTTCTCACCATTGCTACGTTTGGCATCAACGAGTTGCCAATCATGTGCTTGTAGCGCATTAGTAGTAATTGGTTGCGTGACTGGTGCAGTGACACTAGGGGTTGTCTGGCAACCAGCAGCAAGTGTACCTACTGTAAGCGTTGCCGCCATCATTACTTTTGTCATACTGTTCATAGAAGCTCCTATAATAGATAAATTTAAACCTTTGTATAATCAATATATTTTTATTGGTTATTTGAGGCTAGCACTTTTGTAATAGCTCTTATTTAATTTGCTAGATAGATGTGCTGAACATCAACACTATTATGCACGACGAGCAGATTATTGTCATGAAAGATTGCGTACACCCTTGCTTTTAGATTTGTTTCACTGTATAGCTATTTTGCTAATACACCTTGTCAAGACATACCCTACCTGCTAACTGCTGATTTAGTCTTAATTATTCTAAATCAGTACTCGCTTGGCATTTTATATAAAGCTGTCAAGCGTTTATCAGTGCAAGACCGTGACCGCTCGCGTCTATGGTAGGGCCGTTAACCATGTATTTATGCTATAATGCCCCTACTTTCATTCTATAACTATAAGTACGACAATGATGACTAAAAAATCCCTTATCCAGTTCCCTGAAGCCATAGAAAAAATGCGCGTTGCCGGTAAGCTTGCCAGCGATGTACTCGTGATGCTTGATGAGCACGTGAGAGTCGGTATCAGTACCGAGGCGCTCAATCAAATTGCTCACGATTATATCGTTAATGAGCAACAAGCTATTCCAGCGCCGCTTAATTATAATGGCTTCCCGAAATCAATCTGCACCTCAGTGAATCATGTGGTGTGCCACGGTATCCCAACCGAAAACAAATTGCTTAAAGACGGCGACATTATTAATATCGATGTGACTGTCATTAAAGATGGCTACTATGGCGATACCTCAAAAATGTGGATCGTTGGTAATGGCTCCATCATGGCGCAGCGTATCTGTAAAGTGGCACAAGACGCGCTTTATGCAGGCATGAGTGTCGTCAAAGATGGCGCGCGCTTGGGTGATGTTGGTGCTGCTATCCAAGAAGTGGTCGAGCCTGAACGCTTTAGTATCGTGCGTGAGTTCTGTGGTCACGGTATCAGTAATGAGTTTCACCATGAGCCACAAGTCATGCATTATGGCAAAAAAGGCACAGGCTTTGAGCTTAGGACTGGCATGACCTTTACTATCGAACCAATGATTAACCAAGGCACGTGGCAGACCAAGATCCTACCGGATGAGTGGACGGCGATTACTAAAGATCGTAAGCTGTCTGCCCAATGGGAGCATACCATGGTCGTGACTGATAATGGCTGTGAAGTCTTTACCACGCGTCCTGAAGAAGATTTGAGCTTTTTGACCCAATGATATAAATAAAGATCGCTTAGGCGGTCTTTTTTTTTGGACTATTATTATCGGCTTTAGGCTATCATCGGCTTTAGGCTATCATCGTCTTTAGGCTATCATCGTCTTTAGGCTATCATCGTCTTTAGGCTATCATCGTCTTTAGGCTATTATCATTGTTAGTCGATGGATACACGTTGAACATCATGCTTGCTGCTTTTTTACCTTTATACTTTTATTTGCTTTTCATTTCTAATAATCTCTATTTCTGAATTCTTGATTGGATAACGCTCATGTTCTCTTTCGATGCTGCTTCTATTAACCTAACTCCGCTACCCTCTTTTCCTGCGTCAGATACGGTCTCATCATCTGATACGGAGAAGTCTTTACTTGGTATACCCAAATGGTTGACCCAAATTAATACTGATATTAACCGCGCCCTTGAGCGTGGAGCGAATATTCGTCAATTGGTTGGCGCTCGTAGCGATGCTATTGATGGTTTGCTGATGGCGTTGTTTACGTGGTTTGATTTAGACAAGACAGATTTGGCATTATTTGCAACTGGCGGCTATGGACGCGGTGAGCTTTCTCTGTATTCAGATATCGATATTTTATTGCTAGCACCTGATAAGTTACAGACCGATGTTAGCAGTAAAATTGATAGACTGGTGGCGATGTTATGGGATATTGGTCTTGAGCCTGCGCTATCGGTACGTAGTGTCGATGACTGCTTGGAAGCGGCCACGGATCATACGGTTGCCAGTACGTTACTAGAGGCTCGATTGTTAATCGGTAATGAAGCGCTACAGAGCATTCCTGTCGATGTCGTTAACAAATTATGGTCACAAAAAGATTTTTATGAAGTAAAAATCAATGAGGCTAAGGTGCGTTATATTCGGCATAACGCCACCGAGTATAATCTTGAGCCTAATATCAAAACCGCACCTGGCGGACTACGTGATATTCATATCGTCGGCTGGGTGACCAAGCGCTACTTTCGAGTCAGCAAACTCTATGATTTGGTACAACAAGGCTTTGTGACCGAAAAAGAGTTCGATGAGCTAAGCTTTGCTGAAAGTTACTTATGGCAGATACGCCATTATTTACATGAGCTGACAGGCCGTAACGAAAACAAGCTGCTGTTTGACTATCAGCGCGATATCGCGCAGCGGATGGGTTATGAGTCGCAGCCAGATGATCAGCCTAACGCCGCGGTTGAACGCTTTATGCGCGACTACTATCGCTGTGCAATGCAAATATCAACGTTGTCTGAGATGCTTATCAATCATTACTATGAGACCATCATAGAGCCGCATCTGCCGGATGATGAGCAGCCGACTAAGCGTCCATTAAACGCGCTTTTTAATCAGGTTGGCGAGCAGATTGCCGTTTCCCATCATCGTGTGTTTTCTCAGCATCCTGAAGCGATTTTGGAGATGTTTTTACTTATGGGACAATACGGGATAAAGAGCATCCGAACCCGAACTCTGCGCGCACTAAAAATTGCCGCGCGCGGTATCGATCAGATTTACCGTGACAATCCTGAACATCAAGCGTTGTTTTTAGAAAATATCAAAGAGCAAAACTATTTGTTCCATCGGTTGCGTGCGATGAATCGCTATGGGGTACTGGGTAACTATATTCCTGCCTTTGCGCAAGTGACCGGTCTTATGCAGTACGACTTATTTCATCGTTATACGGTCGATGCGCACACGCTATTTTTGATTCGAATTTTACACCGCTTTACCGACGCGCGTTTTTATGAAGACTTTCCGTTGGTTAGTGCTATCTTTCAGCGCATTGAGCGTAAAGAGATTTTGGTCTTGGCAGCGATGTTCCATGATATTGCCAAAGGTCGCGGCGGCAATCATAGTCAACTTGGAGAGACTGAGTCGATTGAGTTTTGTTTGGCACATGGTATGAGTAAAGCCGATGCTCATCTGGTAGGCTGGCTCACACGCTATCATTTATTAATGTCTATGACTGCACAAAAAAAGGACATCTCAGACCCTGAAGTGGTGACTATCTTTGCTGATTTGGTCGGTAATGTCACTCATCTTAATCATTTGTATGTATTGACGGTGGCAGATATGAACGCTACCAATCCTCAGCTTTGGAACAGCTGGCGGGCAACTTTGATGAAACAACTATACTCACAGACGCGCCGCATCTTACGTGCTGATATCGACGCACCGACCAACCGTCAAGATATGATTCGTGCAACGCGTAAGCAAGCGCTAACGATGCTTGATAATGCCAACAATCAGCATATGAATCGTGATGAGGTGCTTAGGTTATGGGATGAGTTGGGTGATGAATACTTTTTACGTGAGATTGCAGAAGACATCTTATGGCATACTGAAGCCATCTTAAACCATCCCCCTATCGGCTATGCGTCTAATGCTGATAGTATGCCACTAGTTGTATTACGTGAGCATCGGGAGTTGGCGCTAGATGCTGTACAAGTCTTTGTATATACCCAAGATCAGGCCAACTTATTTGCGGTCACCATGGCAGTATTTGATCAGATGAGTCTTGATGTACTGGACGCACGAATCATCACCGCGACCCGTGACTTTGCTTTAGACTCTTATGTGCTACTTGATCGTAGCGGTACATTATTAAAAGATGAGGACAGTCAACAAGAGCTAAAGCAGCGTTTAGTAGATGCTTTTAAAAACCCTACAACACCCAAACTTGCGCAAAAACGTATCCCGCGCCAGCTTAGACATTTCGATGTACCGACTATTATTGATTTTGAGTTTAATGAGGCTTCAGGTCAACATGTCATGAGCTTACAGACACTTGATCAGCCAGGGTTACTGGCACGAGTGGGACAGGTATTTTTGCAGCAAGGAATTGAAGTGCATGCGGCTCGTATTACGACCTTAGGTGAGCGCGCAGAAGACATGTTTTATCTCAGTGATCAAAACGATGCGCCATTATCTATAGACAAACTTGATACGTTAAAAGCGGCTTTGATTGCTAGTATTAGCGTCTTACCAGATAGCAGTCACGCTTAGCCTAGCGTGACTGCTATTAACCGATTTAAATGCTATGGTTCTAATGAAATAGCATGGTTCTAAGACATATGAATCAGGCTTTTATAAATCATTTTGTCGGCATAAGGTGACAACTCTTCGTCAGCAATCTCTGGTGGCAATACTTCTGCTTCTATCTGATATTGCCCTAATATCAAACGTCCAGCTTCGACTTCTTTTTGTAGCAGACGTTGCAAGCTAGCCAGTTTTAGATGGGACTTATAACGCTCACAAATCGTTTGTAAAGAGATAGGCGCGCTAGCATGAATAGCAGGTAAAATAATATCTGATGCCAATATATACATCTCATTTAACGCCTGTTCTCGTACAAGGTCTGCAATATCAATTCGATTTTGCAAACGATTTGCCAAACGCCCTTTAGACGATAACATCACTACAAACAATGCAGTCTGTACACCAAATACAGCCATATACATCCAAAAATACAGCTCTACGTTTAATAGACTGCTAAGTAGCATCAGAACGATAGCGACGACTACATAGCTGACTACTTGCCATAATAGCCACATAATTAGGCTATTATCTCCAAACCAAAACATCCAGCGCTCTTCGAGCATTATAAGGCGCTGACGTGCCAGCCACCATTGCTGTTCACGCAGTTTCAATTGTTCACAAAAACCAGCATGCTGCACATTATTATCACTAGTGTTATCAACATCGCTAGCATTATCAGTATTGTTATTACTGGCATTGATAACTTCGATATTAAGGTGGTCGGCCTTAGAAGCTTTAAGCATATCAATCATCCTAACAACAACTTACCAAAGTTAATGGCAGTCATTGCTTATATCATTATTATTTATAAGCTATGAGTGATAAGACAAACAGCTAAAACATTAAACTGCTATTAAGTATTTCGTTAGTAAATAGCAGTAAACATGAGCGAGAAGCAAAAGACAAAAAATAGGAGAAGTGCTACACTGCCTAAATGTAATTTTTCTTTATATATTTATTATCAACTGCCTATTATAGTTACCAAACTTATGAATAACAACTTAAAGCATTTGCACCCATATCCGTTTGCCAAAATGGCGACTCTGTTAGCTAACAGCATACCAGCCAACGACTATTCTGAGATTAAGCTTGGAATTGGTGAGCCAAAACACGAACCGCCAACTTTTGTGCTGGACGTATTACAAGAAAACTTAGACAAACTATGTCGTTATCCGACCACTAACGGCAGCTTTGAGCTGCGTCAGACCATCGCTCATTGGCTTGAGAAGCGGTTTTTTTTGCATCATGTTGACGCCAATACCGAAGTACTGCCGGTCATGGGCACACGTGAAGCGATTTTTAGTTTTGTACAAGCGGTAGTGAATCATAATGACAATACTACTCATCAAGCTATGGACAATGCAGATAACAAGCCCTATGATCCTATCGTCGTCATGCCCAACCCTTTTTATCAAATTTATGAAGGCGCTGCGATACTCGCTCAAGCAACGCCATACTTTGTACCTTGCGTATTAGGCAATGACTTTAAAGGCAATTACCGCGCCGTACCTAAAGCTGTCTGGCAACAAACGCAGCTGTTATTTATCTGTAGTCCAAATAATCCGACTGGATCAGTGATGACCATGGAGGACTGGGAGTTTCTCATTCGCCTATCAGATCAATATAACTTTATTATTGCCAGCGACGAATGCTATAGCGAATTATATTTTGATAAAGCGCCTATTGGTCTGCTGCAAGCATGTGCCGAACTTGGTCGCAATGATTTTAAAAACTGCGTCGTATTTCATTCGCTATCTAAGCGCTCAAACCTCCCCGGCCTGCGCTCAGGGTTTATCGCAGGCGACCAATCTATTCTAAAATCTTATTTACAATATCGCACCTATCAAGGCTGTGCGATGCCTATACCTCATCAGTTGGCATCGATTGCCGCTTGGCAAGATGAGAAGCATGTGGCGCACAATCGGGCGCTATATCAAGAAAAGTTTGCGCTGTGGATGACAGAGTTAGGCGAGCTACTAGATTTACGTATGCCTGAGGCTGGATTTTATTTTTGGGTAAAAGTTCCTGAGCTGTTTGATGGTGATGATGAAGTCTTTGTCAAAGCACTGTACGAACAAGCCAATATTCATGCACTGGCTGGGCGATACTTGTCACGTGAAGTTGATGGTAAAAATCCCGGTCAAGGTTATGTCCGTATCGCTCTCGTTGCTAGTGTTGACGAGAGCCGCGAGGCCATTGAGCGTATTCGCAAGTTGTTAACGGCGCAAGCCAAACTGGTGAGTTAACGGTTGATGTGCTAAGTATGAAAAGATAAAAGACTAGAAATTTTAAGTTAAATATATCCTTATTAACAACAATGTTATGAATGGCAGGATAGTGCTATAGTAAGACAATATCGTTTTACTATAGTCGCCTACGCAGAGTAGCATTTTTATAGTTTTGACTTAATCATTAAACTCACGATGATAAACTGCTTTTGTTGGCGACGCTATCAAGGATGATGCCATGCCCCATCTTGATTTTACCCAGCCTCCATTTGATGTATTGCGTTCAACTGAACGTCAAAGCCTCAAAAAAAACACCCAAGTCCGCTATCTTGGCGCAAATGAATCTTTAACTAGTGACGACTTACACAATTTTTTTGTGGTATTAAAAGGACAAGTTGATCAAACGCTAGCTGGCGAATTTGTCGCTTCTTATTTTGGTAGTAATCACTCCGACCAACTAAATAGCAACGACTGGTTCGATAGTCGCCGCACGCCCGAATCGCAAGGCCGTATTGTCAAAGCACAAAACGATGGCAGTACTGAGCCTTATCAATATACGGCTCACGAAGATACTTTATTGCTGCAAATTGATGGTGCTGCTATCGATAAAATTAGCGCGCAAAATCATCTAGTTCGCCAACTACTATCAGACAAATTGCCTGAGCGGCTAAAGGCACTACAACAAAGGCGTAGTACGCAAGGTCAAGCATTAGGATTGCATGCAGAAAGCTATACGGCGCAGCAAGAAGTGCAGCAAATCATGCTACAACCAGTCACTGATGTAACCCTATTGCCCGTACATATTGTTGATGCCAATAATAGCCTACATGAGGCGGCACGTATCATGACCGAAGCTGGATTGAAGCATGTGCTGGTACGTCCAATCAATCATTTATTAGAGCAATCCATAAACACGCTTAACAATGCTGAAAATATTTCTAAGCCCGAAACTGAAACTGAAACTGAACATAGCATTACCCGCCGTTCAGATCATGAGCTAGGTATCTTGACTGATACTGATATCTGCCGTGCGGTCAGCGAACAGCAAGACCCTGCTACCACTCCCTGCCAGCATTTTACCAGCTTCAACCTACGCACTATCGATGCTGACAATGAGATTGGCGATGCGCTAATGACCATGACTCGCTACCGTATCCACCGCTTACCCGTTATTGATAATAAAGATCAGGTCATCGGTGTACTGGGGCAAAGCGATGTCTTGGCTTATCTCGGTCACCACTCACAGCTTATTAGTGTTCAAATTGAGCAAGCAAAAGACTTAAACAGCCTAGATACAGCGGTCGAGCTCATTGGTCGCTATATTCGCTCGCAGCACCAAAACGGTGTCAAAATCGGCGTCGTTAGCCGCATGGTGCAAACGCTAAACGCGCAAGTCTTTACTAAGCTTTGGAAGCTCATCGTTCCTAATGAGGTCGTAGAAAATACCTGCGTTATCGTAATGGGCTCAGAAGGTCGCGGTGAGCAAATCATGCGTACCGACCAAGACAATGCATTAATCATTCGTGATGGCTTTACTCATCCTAAGTTGGCGCAGTTTGCTGATATCTTTAACAATCATTTAGCAGATCTTGGTTATCCGCTGTGTGATGGCAATATCATGATGAATAACTCAATGTGGCGGCAACCACTAAAACCGTTTAAAGCCCAGATCAGTTTATGGTTTAAAAATACCGATCCGATGCACAGTATTTACTTATCCGCCATACTTGATGGTGAGTACGTCTGCGGCGATGAGTCCCTGCTAAACGATATACGTGACCATTTAAAAACGGCGCATCGTCAATCAGATCGGATGTTCGTACGGCAGTTTGTACGGGCAGCGCTCCAGTTCGGTGATGTCAATCAATGGTGGCAAAAGTTTGTACCGTTATTAAGCGGTAAACCCAGCTCACATGATATTGATCTTAAAAAAGCCGGTATCTTTCCACTGGTTCACGGTATCCGTACCTTAGCATTAGAAAATGATATTTTAGAAGTGCCTAGCACTAAAGGTCGCCTTAAAGGTTTAGTACAAGCTGGCACTTTAAACCAAGAGCGTGCTGACACCTTATCGGAAGCCTTAGAGTTTTTTATGGCGCAGCGTCTGTCCGTCGCACTCTCTACAAATGATAAGTATGCCCGGCACGTCGACCCGACTACCTTATCAGCGCTTGAGCGTGACTTATTAAAAGAGTGTCTAGCCGTGGTCAAAAGCTTCAAAACGCAGCTGCGGCAACACTATCAATTAGAGGCATCATAAATGCATGTTAGACTGATATGAGTTGGTTAAAGCAGTTATCTTCTACGTGGCAAAAGTCGCAATTGCAGCGTCCTGAGCTGGCATCGATGTTTGACAAACCTATAGCTGAGCAATGGGTCGCGATAGACTGTGAGATGACGGGGCTCAATCCAAAAAGGCATCACCTATTATCGGTAGCAGCGATTCATATCAACGGTAATATTATCGATACAGGCAATGGTATGCATCTGGTTTGCAGGCCACCTGTGATGCCTGATCGTGATACCATTGTCATTCATGGTCTGCGTACTGCTGACGTTGAAAACGGGATGAGCTACGATGAGATGCTCGAGTTACTATTACCGTTTATTGATAATCGGCCGATAGTTGGATTCTGCCCAAAGATAGATACTGGCTTCTTAAACCCTTTGGTAAAGCGCTATATGGGTACTACTTTACCCAATGACGTCATTGATGTGCGGCATTTATATAGTCGGCGTATGAGCGGCCAAACCCAAGGTCTCTCTGGTCAATCGCAGCATCTGACCAGTATCTTAGCGCATTATGATATTCCTGAGCTTGGTACTCACGATGCTTATAACGATGCCATCATGACGGCCATGGCATTTTTACATGTACGCTAAAGATTGCCACCGATTCATGTTACTATAGGCGGTTTTTGCCACCTGATGGTAGACCATTCATGCAACTCACCTCCAAACTTTGCACGCCTCCTACAACGATTGCCAAACTGAAAATTTTTTGCACTTATTTGCGACCGCTTAATCAGTCTAGCAAACGCTTATCAACGCTTGCACTATTTGCCACAGCTATCATAACGCCACTTCACGCACAAGCAGCACTACCAGACGCTATCCAAGCAGCACTATCGCGAGCAGAGTTAACAGCTGCTGACATCAGTATTATTATCACCCCAGTGGGTGACAAAAACGCCAGCCGACTACCTCCTCCGATACAGGTTGTTGACAGCAATATTGATACTCAGACTCAGCTTGCAAGCAACACTTCTGAGGCTAATAGCACCAGTCAGAAAACGGCGCAAACCAATAACCATAATGGCAAAAATAATGCTGATAGCCATGCTACAAACTATGTTAAAAACGATCCTAGTCAGCAGATTACATTGACTACTATTGAGAAGCGCACGATTAAAAAGCATGAGCAAAAAATACACGCTTATACGGATGACCCCTATACTTATCAAAGCCTAGAAAGCATTCCAACAGTACTCCCAGACGATGTAAACTCAACGTCTATTAATAATGCTAATAGCGATGAAGATGCCAATGTAAGTACTGATGTAAGTACTGATAAAGACAGTAGTGCTAACGCTGCTACGCCCGCGATCAAAATTTCATTTTCACCTTTATTAAGTCATCAACCAGATATCGCGCGCACGCCAGCCAGTACGATGAAACTGGTGCCCAGCTTTATTGCTTTAGATACGCTAGGCGCTAACTTTGTCTGGCAGACACGCGTCTATCATACCGGTATTATTATCGGCGATCGTCTACTCGGTGACTTGGTTATTCAAGGAAGTGGCGATCCCAAAATGACCCATGAGCGTTTGCAGCAGCTACTCTATAAAGTGCAAGCAGCAGGTATTCGTCATATCAGCGGTGATATTATTATCGATAGCGGGGTTTTTAAAAATGTTGGCAAAGATCCTGCGGCCTTTGATAACGCACCATTGCGACCTTATAATGCCAGTCCTGATGGTTTTTTGGTAAACTTTAGCACTATCGGCATCAAAAGCTATCCCTTAAATGAGGGACAAGCGCAGCTGACTTATAAACCGCAACTGGCAAATTACCAACTGCCTAATACGATAAATACGCGCTCAGCTTACTGTGGTCAAGCCCGTTATAGCCTAGCGCCGCAGTGGCAATCCCAACAGCTAATCTTAAATACCACTCTACCAACTAGCTGTAAAGAGCATGTTTTTTATGTCGCGTATCCTGATGCCAAAGATTTTTCGGCACGCGTCATTGCTGCCAAATGGCAAGAGCTAGGCAATACGCTAAGCGGGAACGTCATTACTCAAGAAACCCCTTTTGATGCGGCAAAAAATACAAAACCAACACGTGGTCTAGCAGCGCTGCCCATATCACCGCTCCCTCTTGTTAGTTATCCATCGTTAAATTTAACTCAGCAAATTTATGACATCAATCACTTCTCTAATAATGTTATGACTGAGCAAGTAGCACTATCAATAGGAGCTTATGATGAGACAGCTAATAATAAAATAATAAACAGTCAAACAAGCAGCTTATACCAGTTTGGTAAGCCTACTGCTACAGACTATTCTGTTGCCTTACAAACCATGAGCCAGTGGTGGCAAACTCATCTAAGTACGCCGCCGCCATACTTGACCAATGGCTCAGGACTCTGCCGCGACTGTACAATCACAGCGGCCAACTTAAGCGAGCTGTTAACATACGCTTATAGTCATCCAAGCTTTGACGCCTATGTCAACTCTCTAGGTATCGCGGGTGTCAGCGGTACTATTGCCGCTCATAGCGAGCGTTTACCTGAGTCGGCAGCTATTGGTCGTGCATGGATAAAAACGGGCACTTTAAATAATGTCACCTCGATGGCAGGTTATGTCAAAGGAGCGTCCGGACAAGATTATGTCGTCGTCGGTCTTATCAATACCGAGCAGGCACTAAACGCTTATAATGCTAGAACGGTGTTGGACACCATGCTCGACTGGACTGCGCAGCACTGATTTTCTATCAAAAAAGTAGCTCTACAGCATCTATTTGAGAGCGCTGGTTTTGCTTTTATCGACTACTTACTACATTTATATCCATTATACGTTTTTATTTTTATAAAGGTCAGCTTATGTCACGCAAGACAACCAATCTTAGCAAGTCTACTGCCCAGACAGGTCGCAATGATCAACTGCCAAACTCTCAATCAGACTCACCTAAGCTGGCTCAATATATCGGTTTTTTCGCGATTGGTTATATTCTTACCAGTACGGTATTTATGATGATCCAAACTCAAGTTACTCTCAACTCGCACTTGGTCACTGTGCTCTCTATCATCATCGGTGCTTATATTGCGGTATATAAATTTATCAAGCATCATAAGCGGGCGCTAGGTAGAGATGAGATCAATCGTTTAGTGTTTGGCGGAGTGGCTGTCGTTTGGCTGCTGACTGCCGTTTATTTTTTGGGCATATGGTTCTTGCTGTTTGATGAGGTGAGCCGTGAGGTATTATTTGAGATGACTATACAGCAGCCCCTGCCTCTACTCTCTGCGTTAATCATGATATTGGTGCTCACCTTCATCAGTGCGCGAATCAGTATCCTACTCTTAAATCGTCTACTGGATCCAAAACGAAAATCATCTTAAAGACTGACAATCTATCTATAACGTACTACAAATTTTCTGCATTATTTATACTTAAATTCCGTTACGCTGGATTAAACTGCCTTTATTAATCTAAGAATTTGAAATATTTTGTATTATAGATAGGAGTAAATACGATGGACATGCTCTTTTTTGACAGTATAGATAAGCTTGGACGTATTGTTTTAACCACAGCCATGGTTTATATATTAGTTGTGATAACAACCAAAGTCTCAGGCAAACGCTCTACCTCACAGCTAAATAACTTTGATTGGATCGTCACCGTGATGATCGGCTCGCTGGGTGCGAGTACTATCTTACTCAAAGAGATTCCGCTTATCGAAGGCTTTAGCTCAATCTTGGTACTTTATGTACTACAATTTTTGGTGACCAAATATGCGGCGATTTCACCACAATTTAGTAACGTTATTTTGTCCGAACCCCGTATTGTTTTTTATCAAGGACAATACTTACCAGAGGCTATGCGTACTGAACGCTTAACCCGTCAAGAGCTTGAGTGTGCCATGCGCTCTGAAGGTGTAAGGAGCTTGGATGATGTTGAAGCGATTGTCTTTGAATCTGATGCCAAGCTGACTGTCATCACTAAAGACAGTAGTAACCAAGATACAGATAGTATCTCTGAGACACTATCTCCGTTGACTGATTAACAAGAGACGATTGAATAAATTATATTTAGTCGTTATAAAATAAATCAAAAAACTAAGGAGCAAGCGGCAATGAAAGTAAGGCTCTTAACCGTTGGTAATAAAATGCCCAATTGGGTACAAAGCGGCTTTAATGAATATTATAAACGTATCCAGCCTATGCTCAGCACCGAAATCGTTGAGCTGGCCGCAGCCAAACGAGCCAAGAACCCTTCTGATGCCAATTTGGCGCAGTATCGCGAGCAAGAAGGACAGACAATCTTGGCAGCTCACACAACTGCTACCCGTGAACAGCTTTGGGTACTGGATGTTAAAGGTAAAATGCTATCGACAGAAGGTCTGGCAGAAAAACTCGCGGATGCTATGCAGCAAGGCGATGATATTGCGTTCGTAATCGGCGGGGCAGATGGCGTCTCGCAAGACGTGTTGGCGCAGGCGGATGTAAAATGGTCATTGTCAGCGCTGACGTTACCGCACCCTTTGGTAAGAGTAGTATTGATGGAGCAGTTATATCGAGCGATGAGCATCAACCACAATCATCCTTATCACCGTGGTAACTAAAGACGCTTATACAAGCGTCGTAAAACTAATCTATCAGAAAATTCAGCGCAAGATTGAAAAACCCATACGTGCCCTAATAAACGGTACATGAGCTATCCGAAACTTGCAAAACCTATGCCGTCTAACCATCTTTATGATCATGCTAAAGCGATCGAGCCCATCAGTGCGGCTATCGCTTGGGCAGATGCACCTGCAGGACTCAATAATGCAGCAAGACTGCCAGCGTTATTTATATCTCATGGTGCACCGACGCTTGCTATCGAGCAGTCTGCGACCACGAACGCCCTTGCTCGAATAGGACAGAACTTACCCAAACCTCGTGCTATCGTTATTATGTCTGCGCATTGGCTGTCTGCCAAGCTTGAGATTAGCAGCAATCCCAAACCTAAGACCTGGCATGATTTTTCTGGGTTTGATCCTAAATTGCACGAATTACAGTATCCTGCTCAAGGTCATGCTGAGCTAGCTGAGTCTTTAGCGCAGCAGCTAACAGCACGCGGTATCATTTGTAGTGCCAATCCAATGCGAGTCTGTGATCATGGTGTTTGGGCCCCGCTCAAACATCTGTATCCAGAAGCAGATGTCCCTATCGTACAGATATCTTTGCCGCAGCACTATGATAGTATGTCTCTTTATCAGCTGGGTGCGCAGCTTGCTTGTCTGCGCGAACAACAAATACTTATTATCGGCTCAGGTAATATCACTCATAATTTGCAAGCGCTACGCTGGCAGGCTGATAGCATTGATCCTGCCGCCAAAGATTTTAAGCTATGGTTGTTACAACAGCTCAAAACAGACATTCCATCGGCGCTAGATTGGCAACAGTATCCTGATTATAAAAACATCCATCCAAGCGATGAGCACCTGTTACCGATATTTTTTGCACTAGGCGCAGCGCAGCGCGTGTCTGTTGTGCATGAAAGTATGGCGCATCATAGCCTTGGGATGGATATCTATCGCTTTGACTAGATCAATTCTACAACCCTATTACTTGGTATAGTTACTTCTCAAAAGCCGCCTTAGTAAATAATCCTGCGCGCTCAATCTCTCCTGCCAAACTTAGTAGTGTGGTCTCATCATTCATACGACCGATCAATTGCATGCCAATTGGCAGACCCTTTTTACTCATTCCAAGTGGCAGTGACATGGCAGGTAAGCCTGTGACATTACCGAGCAAAGTAAACGCCATTTTGCTCAGTACAGGATGGCTAAGCTTCTCAATCATCCCTGAGCTAAAGGTATATTTACCCATATTAATACCTTTATTTAATAGACCTGAGGTGCTCATTAATATCTCGTCTACTCGGCTTGGTGGCAACACTCCATGCTTCACCGCTGTCGTTGGTACTGTGGGACATAAGATCATATCGTATTGCTCAAGTAGCCTACCCGTCTGGTATTGGCTATTATGCCAGCCGTGTTTTGCATGTACTAAATCGACAGCAGACAATGAGCGGCCAAGCATCGCCATATTGTAAGTTTGCGGCTCAAGGTTTTGCACATGCTGTTTGCCATGGCAGCGCTCAATATCGTCGATAGTAAAAGCCGTATGGGCACACACCACTACGATAAAATCATGCCAAAATTTCTCGATATTAATGTTTGGTTCAGCTGGCACAACGCGGTGCCCCATAGCCTCCAATTGCTTAGCGGTTTTTTCCAGAGTAGCCAACACCTCTTTATCCACTACAGTATCGGCAATGAGTGGCCGCTGATGTAAAGCAATCGTCAGCGGACGAGGTGCACGCATTGCTGCTTGCAAAAATGTGCCATTGGGCGGAGCAATCACATAAGGTGCACCCACCTCAGTACCACTCGTCGCATCAAGCATCGCTGCACTATCACGCACCGTGCGCGTGATGGCATGATCGGCGATCGCGCCATCCCAGCCTTCACCAAATGCAGGACCAATTGGATTGCGGCCGCGACTAGGTTTAAGGCCAAATGCACCGCACCATGCTGCAGGAAAGCGTATCGAGCCGCCGCCATCTCCTGCGCCTGCCATCGGTACAATACCGCTGGCGACTACCGCTGCACTACCGCCCGATGAGCCACCAGAGCTATAGCCCTTTTTGAATGGATTGTGGGTAGCTCCATGTGCTTTGGGCTCAGTAGTAATGATTAGACCAAACTCGGGAGTATTAGTCTTGCCAAAGGTATTAACGCCACTGGCTTTCATGCGTTTGACAATTTCGCTGTCGTAATCGGTCATGATATTGACACTGCGACTGCCCATCGTTAATGGCTCATCAGAGAAATAGAAAGACAAATCTTTGAGAAGATAAGGGACACCAGTAAATGCACCTTTCGGTAATCCTGCTTGCGCGGCATCATAGGCACGCTCATCAAAGCGGTGAATAATGGCATTAAGCTTTGGATTGAGTTTGTTGGCTTGATTGACGGCAGCATCTAACAACTCTTTAGCGCTGACTTGTCCTGAATTGACCAATTCTGCTAATCCTAGCGCGTCGTACTGAGTATATTCTTTAAACATTTTTGCATCCTTGCTTAGAAATAATTTTACTTATGATCATCAAACCTATTGAGTATATCGGTTTAGATAGCAGACGAATAGACACCTATCAGTACTGCTCTGTTCATTACTCTATTTATTAAAACGAAAAAGCGAGCCACTATTGCGACTCGCTTTTTCTTTTATTAGCCAGATTTACCTGTATTTACATAAGCAACTCACGCTTACCACTTTTACCCATGGAGCTGACCAGTCCAGCCTCCTCCATAGAGTCGACGATGCGCGCCGCGCGGTTATAACCGATACTAAATTTGCGTTGAATGCTAGAAGCAGATACTTTACGAGTCTCCATAATAAAGGCGACTGCATCATTATAAAGATCGTCGTCTTCACCAGATGCACTACCAGCACCACCACCGCCAGGGCTCGACAATTCAAAATTGCCCGCCATGTTGTCGATATAGTCTGGTGCACCGCGTTCACGCCATGCATCGCACACACGGTTGACCTCTTCGTCACTAACGTACGCCCCGTGGACGCGATCTGGCTCAATCTGTCCTGGCCCCAAGAACAACATATCACCGTTGCCAAGCATGTCTTCTGCCCCGCCGCTATCCAAAATTGTCCGTGAATCGACTTTTGAATTAACCCGTAATGCCGCACGTACTGGAATGTTGGCTTTAATCAAACCAGTAATGACATCGACCGATGGACGCTGAGTGGCGAGCATAAGATGAATACCTGCCGCCCGCGATTTTTGAGCCAAACGCGTGATAAGCTCTTCTGCTTGCTTACCGACCTGCATAATCATATCGGCAAACTCATCCGCAACAATGACAATCATCGGCAAGGTTTTAAGCTTCGGTGCTTGGTCAATGCTTACACTGTCGTTAGGTCGCCATAATGGATCAAGCATCGGTTTGCCAGCTTTTTCAGCAGCTATTACCTTTTTGTTAAACTCATTAAGTTTACGCACTTTTAGCAAGCTCATTAATTGATAACGGCGCTCCATCTCAGCCACACACCAAGATAAGCTACTAGCCGCTTCTGTCATATCGGTGACGACAGGCGTTAATAGATGTGGAATGTCATTATAGTTGGCCAGCTCAAGCTGCTTTGGATCAATGAGAATCAGGCGCAAATCATTTGGCGTATATTTAAGTAGCATCGAGAGCAGCATTGAGTTTACCAATACTGACTTACCAGAACCTGTTGTACCTGCAACCAACATATGCGGTGCACGAGCAAGATCAGTAATAATAGGATTGCCACCGATATCTTTACCCATTGCCATGCTGATTTGCGCTTTAGGGTCTTTGTATTTTTCAGTATTTAAAAGCTCAATCAGACGCACCATTTCGCGTTTTTTATTCGGCACTTCGATGCCGATATAAGGCTTACCTGGAATGACTTCGACCACACGTAATGACGCCATAGACAAGGAGCGCGCAAGATCACGTGAAATACCCGTAACCTTACTGGCTTTTACCCCAGCGGCCAAATCTACTTCAAAGCGCGTGACGACTGGTCCTGGAATCGCATTTACGACCGAGGCTTTGACATTAAACTCCTGTAGTTTAATCTCCAATAGCTCTGATAACTGCTCAAGCTCTTGAATGGTATAGCTTGGCTTACGATCAGGATCTGGTTTATCTAAGATAGACAGCTCTGGAATGGGGGTCAGCTGCGCACGATATTGAGCGGTTTGCATTGAGCGTGACTTTTGACTAAACGCTGCATCATCACTGATATCAGGCATGACTGGCGCATCTGTATCGCCCAAACGACTATCGTCTTCTGGCATCATATCGGTAATATGATTACTACTATCACCCTTGGGGACGGCAAAGCTCATCGTTGGTTTGGACGCTGCTATCGGCTCAACACTTACGCTTGGATTAACGCTTTCTACCGCCGGCTCAGCTTTTGACGCCGTCTTTGGATTGGCAGGTGGCGTATTGGTCGGGGTCATATCTTTCGATATCACCGGCTCTTGTACGTTTAACTTTCGTTTAACCTCAACGTTGTCAGTTTCCGCCGCTCTCTCTTTTATTATAAGCTCTTCAGCTACAGTCTCTTTGGATATAGGTTTTTTCTCTACAGCTTCTTTAGCGACAGACTCTGTAACTATAGGCTGCTCGTCAACCACTGGTGAAGCTTGATGTTCAGCCCTCTTCGTGGCTTCGCGTATTGGATTTTGATGGTCGGTGACGACGTTATCAGCAGAGGTGGTATGCTCAAACGAAGATGCTTTATCTGCCTTTGCAGGCTCGTTCTCAGCTAGCCAAGTATTTGCCAACGCATCTAAATTGGGTGTTTGTTCAATAGCAGCAGTCGTATCTATTTGTTCAGATTTGATTGCATCAGATTGGTTATTTTCAAACGCTCTATCGTCATATTCTACTGCTTGCTCAAAATCTACATGAGTTTCTACAGGTGCAGATATAACAGGATCTGTAGCGGGCATCGGCGTTGATACGTATTGATCTTTCTCAGATTCAGTGGCCAATAAATCATCGACCGTACCAGCATCATTCCATGCAAAGCTAGGTTCAACTTTACGAGTAGGCATAGTGGGTGCTACTACTTGTGTCTTATTATTAGCGTTTTCAGTATGGTTATTCGATATAGGAGCTGATGCTTGCGAGCTGTCATACATAGTAGCCTGATTTGTAGCAGACTCAGCAGCATTGGCTGCAACAGTCGCCTTGACGCTAGCGCCAAGTCCTGACTTGGCCAAAAAATCCGTTAGCGCATGACTAAAGCGACTATTATTATCTGGCGTATGGCTTACGCCAGCGGTTTGTAGCTCGAGGGGTAGTTGCTCGTAGCCATCGGCACTTTGTTTCGCTTTACGTTCAGTGCTTGTATGGTTGTTAGTACTGGCAGCTAACTTATGAGCTGCGCTGTTTTCCTCGTCGTTAGATGCTGTATTATCAGAGCCTTGCTGACTGTAGATATGCTGAACACTATTATCTTTGACACCTGAGCCAAGCCATGACAAATCGATAAGCTTACCATATAACTTATGCCAATGAATATTGAACGCAAACGTCGCAGTGATACCGACAAACCCTGCCAAAAACAATACACTTCCCCACTGCGATAATAGCTGCGTCAGGCGTGCTTGCAACTCAAGCCCGATGATGCCGCCTGCAACGCCTTCAAGGCCTGATGCAATAGGGTCTGTAACTTGCTGTACTAGAGCAACAATTTGCGCAAACAAGGCACTACTACTTAGTATTAAAAAGACATAAGCCACCAAGCGTAGCAACCAAAACGTCGGCTTATTGTCCCACCAAATCAAGATAGATTCATAGATTAAAAAAGCCAGTAGCCACCAAGCGCCAAAGCCAAAAAAGCTATAGAACAGATCAGACAACCATGCGCCTGTTGAGCCGCCCATATTATTAATCGTCGTCATATCACTGCTAATATGCGACCAGCTAGGATCATTGCCGGTATAGGTCGATAAAATAACGAACAAATAAACGGCCAAAATTATCCCAAGAAAGGTAAATATCCCTTTTTTTAAATACTCAATAAGCGGTGCTGATATCACGTAAAATCTGCCTTGTTATCCATACTAAATAGTCGTCAGTCCATGATTAAGCTGAATCATGCTGACATAAAGTGCTGACATAGATTGACGTAGCCAAATACTTATAAACAGTCTTTATAAACGGGGTCTATAAAAAGCATCTATAATAAAACAGCTATTATAAGGTATCTTATTGCTATACATGACGTAAAAGTCGTCGTTTAACATTTAAAATAGGTACTTAGCACTCTATGTTAGTAATATGCTTGCCTATCGCTAGCCGATGTTACTCACACTCTAGGCGTTTAGCATAACTTCTTATAATAACAAATACATAGCTCGATTGGGGACGATGTTATGAATAAAACGTGCAAGAAAACACACCGATAACGAATTTATAAATAAGTAGAGACCTCAACAAAATAGCGAAGGCAATCTCATTGAAAAATATAGCTATGAACACTATTGATTGACTATAATTAACCTTCAACAAAAGAGGTAAAAAATTATAACGCTCTACTCAGATAAATCTTGTGCAAAATTGAGCTGCACAAACACAGCGAGCATACTTTAATTGTAATAATATCCATATTAGTTTTAGCAAACTTGCACTTCTTAGTAACGGCCCTTATGTTAGTATCACATATCATTAAAATCACTCAATCATTTCTAGTTTTTTATAATCATCGTTTATCAAATTTAGCAAGGAAAAAGTATGTCAACTGAAAACAACACTGCTACTCAAGAAACGCGTCACGAAAAACTTATCATTTTAGGCTCAGGTCCAGCAGGTTACTCTGCCGCCGTCTATGCTGCACGTGCCAACCTAAAGCCAGTAATGGTTACTGGTATGGAAGTAGGCGGACAATTAACCACCACCACTGAAGTCGATAATTGGCCAGGTGATGCTTATGATTTGACAGGCCCTGTACTGATGGATCGTATGAAGGCACACGCTGAGCGCTTCGGTACCGAACTGGTCTACGATCATATCAATGCTGTTGATCTAAGTACGCGTCCTTTCAAGTTGACTGGCGACAACGGCAGCTATAGCTGCGATGCTCTTATTATCTCAACAGGTGCATCAGCGCAGTATTTAGGTTTAGAATCAGAACAAAAATTTAAAGGTTTGGGCGTGTCCGCTTGTGCAACCTGCGATGGGTTCTTTTATAAAGATCAAAAAGTTGCGGTGATTGGTGGTGGTAACACCGCTGTTGAAGAAGCGTTATATCTATCAAATATTGCCTCTGAAGTCACATTAGTGCATCGCCGTGATAGCTTACGTTCTGAAAAAATTCTACAAGACAAACTGTTTGAAAAAGCCAAAAATGGTAATGTGAAAATCGAATGGAACCATAAAGTCCAAGAAGTGGTTGGTGATGATATGGGTGTCAACGGCATTATCATTGAATCTATGATTGATGGTAGTACCAAACAGTTAGATAGTCATGGTATGTTTGTAGCAATCGGTCATAAGCCTAATACTGATTTATTCAAAAATCAGTTGGACATGAAAGATGGCTATCTTATCGTCAATAGCGGCTTGAATGGTAATGCTACACAAACCAGTATCGAAGGGGTGTTTGCAGCAGGTGACGTCGCTGATCACGTCTATCGTCAAGCCATTACTTCTGCTGGTACTGGTTGTATGGCAGCGCTCGATGCCGAAAAGTATTTGGATGCTATCGGAGAAGCGACCGCCACCGATCATACATATGCGTCGACATTAATTGCTGATAAAGAAGCCTAAATGGGCAACTTCTCTCAACAAAATGATAGTCATATCACGCCTGAGACTTTAAAAAGTCTTGGGCGTTATGACTTTCCTGACCCTATTTCTATCGATCCAGATGGTATCGGTATCGTGGCGATAGGTGGCGATCTAGCACCTCAAACGCTGATTTCCGCCTACGCGCAGGGATTATTCCCTTGGTTTAACGAAGATGAGCCTATCGCTTGGTGGTGTCCTGAGCCGCGTTGCGTCATAGTGCCGACCGATTATAAGCCAAGCAAATCGCTACGCAAGCAAGCAGACCGTACTCGTTGGCAGCTGACGCTCAATCAGGCGTTTGATGATGTGATTCATGCCTGTAGTTTACCGCGCAGTGATGGTTTGCCTGAAGGTGAGCATACTTGGATACATGAGGAAATGATCGAGGCTTACACAGCACTTCATGCTCATGGATTTGCCCACAGTATTGAAGTTTGGGATGAGAAAGGCGCGCTCATTGGTGGACTTTATGGGTTAAAAATAGGCCGTATTTATTTTGGTGAGTCGATGTTTCACCGTGCCTCTAATGCCTCAAAAATTGCATTCTGGGGCTTGATGCGTTTGTGCGAACAAAGCAATGTCGCACTTGTAGACTGTCAGTTGCCAAATGATCATTTAATAAGCTTAGGCGCAACGACTTTACCGCGCCCTAATTTTTTAGCGCAGCTAGATACGCTGATTGGCAGTGGTTCAACCACATGGCGAAAAGATTCTCACAAATCCTTATCCGTATCGCTAATTGATACAATAGAGCCATGGCAACTTAAGTGAGAACAAATGCTATTGTAATAACAAACCTTTTATAATTGTTGGTCAACGAGGTTAGTATGGCACCTGATACATCGTTTTTACTGATTGGAAAATTGGCAACACAGGCCAATACGACCAAGGACACCATACGCCATTATGATCAATTGGGGCTGCTAAAATCACGTAAGCGTCAAGCTGGATCTCGTCTCTATACTGAGTTTCATTCAGAGTGTATTGAACGTATCGAGCTGATCAAAAGCGCTCAAGCTATTGGCTTTACGCTCACTGAAATCAAAGACAGCCTTAATGACTATTATGATGGGCATCTCAACCTTGATGATCAACTGATGCTGACGCAGCAAAAGCTTACGCAAGTGAAAAAGCAACAGGCGAATATAAATCGTATGGTCGAGTTACTCACTGAGCGTATTGAAGTACTTGAACGTATGAAAGCAGACAGTACTTATAACATTGATGGCGCAGACTGTAAAATACCTAACGCTGCCCCTCCTCTATAACCTCTTCAAAAAATGCGAAACTCACAATACTAAATCACAGTGCTATAGCAAACGTTGCATGATGAGCGCATCAATTGCTGGCTGATTCGGTATACGATAATAGCCCTGACGCTTATAAATCATTGAAAACCCTTGCTGTTCATACAAAGCTATCGCAGGAGCATTGTCCGCCCGTACTTCTAACAGTAGCGTCTCCACATCTTTATTTATCAATTCAGTATTTAATTTATCAAAAATCTGCGAGGCGATACCTTGGCGTTGACACTTAGGACGAGTACCAATTCGTAGAATTTCTGCCTGCTCAAATACTATCTGATACAGACAATAACCCACTATTTTATGGCTAGCAATTTTTTCTTCTTTGCCTTTATCATAAGCAATCAGGATATGATTGTTATCTTGCTCTAGCAAATCAACCATTGCTTGACACGACCACGCCTCTTGCGCCTGCACCATAGCTTCAATATTCGCTACCATTTGTATTATTGTGACAAAATCTAAATCGTGATTTGACAGACTTTTTATAGTAGCCATTATGCTTCCTCGTCTTACTCTTCATCAAAAAAAAGCCACCCTTATATAAGGATGGCTTTTTAACTAAAGGCTTCACACTCATCAGACTAAGCTGAATGCAGCAAACCTTGCAATGTCTTCTTAGTCATTAACGTTAGCAACAACACCAGCGCCTACTGTACGGCCGCCTTCACGAATTGCAAAGCGAAGACCTTTGTCCATAGCGATTGGGTGGATAAGCTCGACGCCCATCTCAACGTTGTCACCAGGCATAACCATTTCAGTACCGTCTTGTAACTGGATTGCGCCAGTGACGTCAGTGGTACGGAAGTAGAACTGTGGACGATAGCC
>NZ_JBPYDE010000010.1:0-145071 GCF_051847555.1 Psychrobacter sp. 1Y4
ATGTTTGGCATATCTATTAAGTAAGTAGAGTTCAATAATATACGTTGTGTCTTATAATTACTTTTGCAAGAGGTCTAATTTATTTTTAGCCAGCCAATACCATTTTTTACTTCTGACGTAACAACCATTGATACAAAATCCTAAATTTGTAATTTAAGATTATATAGGCTTATGGGTTTTTATAAAAACATGAGTGATGAAAGTTAACTATTATAAATAACAGTTTGATAGTAAGTTCTAAAAATAAATTTAATAAAATTATTAAAGGATAGTATAAGTATGGATATAGTCGTTTAATAAAAATTATGACTATATCCATGCTATTTTTATATATTATTCCATAAAAGTTAATCTTTAAAAGTAGGTTTGCGTTTTTCTATAAAAGCATTAACGCCTTCGATCATATTGTCTGTCTTAAATAGTTGAGCCCATTGTTCTGATTCTATTTCTAAACCTTTTTCTAAGGTTGTTGCCATACCTTCATTAACAGCTGTAATAGTTGCTTTGATAGATTCTGGGCTTTTATTGAGAGCAATTGATTCCGCCAGTTTTTTCGTTTCATCCATTAATTCTGCAAGTGGCACTGATTTATTAACGAGACCTATTTTTTCTGCCTCTTCTCCACTTAAAAATTGTCCAGTTAGTATGAGTTCTAATGCTTTTGCTTTATTTGTTATACGTGGAAGCCTTTGAGTCCCGCCGAACCCAGGTATCAAACCTAAGTTTAACTCTGGTTGACCCAATTTCGCTTCATTGGCTGCAATACGTAAATGACAGCTCATGGCGAGCTCTAACCCTCCACCTAAACAAGCGCCATTAATTGATGCAATAACGAGTTTTTTAGACGACTCAATTGTATTCATAACGGCTTGTGCATCTTGTGATAACTTCTTTCCTTTTTCTTCATCATGAAAAGCGTCAGTAAATTCTTTTATATCTGCACCAGCAACAAACATTTTCCCTTTACCGGTTATCACGATTACCTTAATGCTTTGTTCTGCTTCCACATAGTCAAAACACTCAGATAATCCGCTGATTGTTGTAGTGCTTAATGTATTAGCAGGTGGGCTATCAATAGTTATGTAGCCAATTCCGTTTTCTGTACTTAAATTGATATTAGAAAATTCTTTAGTTTCCATTGCTCTTTCTACTCCGTTTAGATTATATTTACCTGCGTACGAAAAGCCATAGCAGATCTTTTTGATAGCTGCATGCCTAGTAGTCAAAGGCAGAGGCAGCAACGTCCAGCCTTTAATACAGACCGAAGAATGAATCAGGATTTAGAACACCTAAGTAGGTGTTCTAGGATAAATGTTCTACGACATAGTCTAGCGCTGCTATTAGTACGATCCTTCAATTTGTGAGTCATCGACCGAATCCACAGTATCTGCTCTAGCATGACTGGTATCATAGAGAATGGCTTTTATAAGGGACACTCCCATGAGCACCATGACAAAACTAAAAGGTAGGGCACCGATCACCATAGCCGTTTTGATTGCGCCGAGTCCTCCGCTAGTCAGTAGAACTCCAACCACCAAGGCTAGTATCACGCCCCAAAAGATAATATGTGGACGGCCTTTTGGACCTTCGTTACCCGCTGAATTAATCGTATTGATAACTAGAATGGCCGAATCTAAAGTGGTAACTAAGTAGGTCAATAGTAAGATCAAAACCAAGATCGCCATGGCCCATGCGAAACCTGAGGACAACATCACATCCAGCATTGCCAATAGTTGAGCTTCTTGACCCACTCCTGAAATAGCATCACCAGCGATACCATTAAGCGTTAAATCAATCGCGGTGCCACCTACCACTGAGAACCAGATAAAACACATTAGGGCAGGTAAGACTACGGTACCAAATAGATAAGATCGAATACTACGACCCCGTGAGATACGCGCAAAGAACACCCCAACGAAGGGACCAAAAGCAATCCACCATGCCCAATAAAACACTGACCAGTCTTTTTGCCAAGTGGCAAGCGTGTCGCCGACTTGTGTGCCGTCTGGCTGCCAGACCGTAATTAGTAGCTCAGGAAGCGCGACGACATAGTCGAATAGACCTACGAAAAAAGCTTGTAAGCCAAAGAAGGTCGAACCAAATATTAAGAAAAATGCAAACAAAACAAAGCTCAAACCCATATTGATATTAGATAGCCATTTGATACCTTTACCGACCCCAGAAAGCGCAGATAGGGTCGCAACACCAACGATGACGGCAAGGGCAACGATGATAGCTGCTGTTGACGATTTGCCATCAGCGTTCAGTAACCAATCGCCCAATCCAACACGGTGCATGCTAGATACAAATTGTTCAACTCCAAATCCTAATGTTTGTGCAACGCCCAAAATAGTAGCAATGACGGCGACGATATCGATAGCATTACCAAGTTTGCCTGACAATCTCTTACCAAATAACGGCGCTAGACCTGAACGAATGGTGAGGGGTAGCTTACGTCGAAAAGCAAAGTAGGCCATAGATAATCCGACTAGGGAATAACAAATCCATGCGCTAAATCCCCAATGTAGAAAGGCCCATTTATAAGCATAGCGAACATTGTCAGCACCAGAACCTGTCGCCATACCCTGGATCACTTCAGGATTATTGGCAAAGTGATACATCGGTTCTGCGGTTGCAAAGGTCAACATACCAACGCCAATACCAGCTCCAAAGATCATAGAAAACCATGAAAAGTTGGAGAA
Source organism: Psychrobacter sp. 1Y4 (assembly GCF_051847555.1). Classification (NCBI taxonomy): domain Bacteria; kingdom Pseudomonadati; phylum Pseudomonadota; class Gammaproteobacteria; order Moraxellales; family Moraxellaceae; genus Psychrobacter; species Psychrobacter sp. 1Y4. Next base: position 2,703 of record NZ_JBPYDE010000010.1, read on the forward strand.
CTCAGGCTTATCCTCTTTATCTCCTAAAACCAGCTTTCCATAGCGCGGTATAACAGCCAGAACTAAAGCTAAAATTAAGAAAAAAGCGACGGAAAAGATATACCAGATTGAAAAATTATTAAGTAAAAAGCTATTGATTGACCCCAAAACAGCCATTGAGTTTTCTGGAAATACGACGGCCCAAACGATGAGCAGACCCAGTAAAATTTTAGCGGTAATCGTAACGTCTTTATTAAACCCCTCATAAAAACCTGATGTTGCGACTTCAATTGGCAACTTAGTCAAAGGTTTTTTATCTGTACGTTTCATGTCTAATCCTTTAGATAGTCTTTCACTCGTTTATTTAAATAGGTATCAAGCATTACAATCCTTTATTGACTTGATACCTATCGTTTCTTAACTCGGTAAAAACTCACTGCTCCAACTATCGCTCAGCTCACCACTCGCAATACTGGCTTCAATCTCTGCCTCGCTATAACCAAGCTCCAGCATTATTTGACGCGTGGATTGCCCAAACTTTTCAGGACGAGGTAGTGCATATACGATGCTATGCGAAGGACGAATAGCATAGGGATCAAGCTGCGTCACCTTATGACCACTGGGATGATTCTCATAAATTGAAAAAGAATAACTACCACGATCAGTACCTGACGTGCCATCTGCTACGCGACTATATTCAGCGCGTAACGCATTGATATCAGCACAGACTACAGCCGCAATATCAGCCGCTTGCAAGCGCTCAATCCAATCATGAGCGGGCGCTTTTTGAAAGGTATTCGATAAAAATACTGCACGCTCACTTTTGTCAAGCTCTCCAAACCCTTCTAAACCTTCAACGTTTTCAAAGTTTTTTATATCGATCTCATAAGCGTTTAATAACAAGTAGTTCCCTGAAGAGGTATAGTAAAAACGCGTCAACTCATCATGACCATTGGTTTCGCGGCCTGATGGCTCATCGAACAGACCACGTTTTTCAAAGTCATAACAATAGGGGATTTGAAGTAAGGCACTATTTGCGACTAACGAGGTACAACCGCGTCCAATACGACCTGTACGATATTTTTGATATAGCGCCACGCCAATACTCATCGCGCCACCAAAGCCGCACATCACATCAATAGTACCGACGTGAGCATGCTCCTCTGGCGTATCCATCGCGCCGCCGCAGCGTAACATGATGCCAGTAGACGCCTGTACCACATCGTCATAGCCTATAAAGTCACTACATGGACCCTTGCGGACACCGCTAAAACAATCAAGCTTGCAGAATATAGCCGTAGGGTTTAGGCTTTTTAAGCCTTCAGCATCTAAGCCCATTTTTTTGATTTGGGTATCTGTCGCATTCCAAACAATGATGTCAACGGATTGGACTAACCTCTCAAATACTTCTCGTCCTTTTCCGTGACGAATATCAGCGAGTATGGAACGTTTACCTGTCATTTGAGACATACCGTAAATAACAGTGTTCCAACTGTCATAAAATGGAGAGGCAGGATCAAGCTTAATGACTTCTGCTCCAAAACGCGCTAAATAAGCTGCCGAATGGGGACCAGCAATCACATTACAAAGATCAAGTACCTTAACGCCATCTAGCCAACCACTCTTTTCATTAAGATTATTGACTGAGGGCAACTTGGTTTTGATAGCCTTCAGTTCTCTCAACGCCGTATCAAAGTCAGTAGGCTCTGGGGGCTTGGGTTGTAACATCATCTCACCACATTCTTCTAACCAAACAATGGGGCCTGGCTGAATCATCTTGCCATAAGTCGGATCATCGACCTCAATCATGAGTCCTGCGGTTTCAGCATGATCATCACGGATCCATTCTTGTAGCCAACGCTGCGGCGCTCCAGGTATACCGCGTTTCCCAAAAATCTTTTGCCACTCTTTTGAGGTACGCTGTAAAAAAGCACCTTTCATTTTTTCAGCAATACGATCTGCCCAATGCTTTGGCATAGGATAAACGCCAAGCGAGGTATCAGACGTCCACTGACTTGAAGGCAAGTAGGTGTCTTCTTCTTCGGTCAATCCTTCCTCAATTAATTCATCGTATAACCCTAAGACTTGCAAACAACGCTTAGCATGATCCTTATGACTAGGGCATACTACATAGAGCATACGCCCATCTTTACACATATAACTGCGGTAAAAAGGATCGAGCAACTCTTGCAGTGCTTCGTAGTCCATGTTCATAGGAATACCTTCAACGCGGCGACGTTGAATCTCAACTTCACGTTGGGTCAAGTATCGCTTAGGTAGATCCTCGATCTCTATTGAGTTGTAGCAAAGGCCTTCCATGACAGCAGCAGCAAGAGGAACTTCAATAGCATCGCCGAGCCCAGTATTTTCACGTGCTTGTAGTGCAAAAACGACTGAAGAACCTGCCAGCATGGCACCATAAGCAGAGGGAAGCGGGAGAGGAGAAAACGATGGGTTGATTCCCATTAGTACACGGTTTAAACCCATGTCAGTAAACACACCTGAGCTCGCTGATACAATGCTTTCATAGGCACGTAGCTCACGGCGCTGTTCATCATTCGATGCAAATCCAGGGATGGACAATGTGATCAATTGCGGACGTTCTTCGCGCAGTGCTACCAGATCGAGCCCCATTTCTGCCATTTTCCCAGGACGGAAACCTTCAATAACGATGTCACTTTCCAAAATTAATTGCTTAGCCTGTGCTAGTCCTTCATTTGTTTTAAGATCGAGTCTCAGCATCAATTTATTACGATTTAATACAGCATTAGCTGGACTTTGCCATTTTGGACCTGACGGTGGGTCTATATGAACCACGGTTGCGCCTAAGTCGCCAAGCATCATACCTACAGCAGGCCCAGCGATATATTGACCAAAATCGATTACTTTGACACCGACGAGTGGCAATTCATGAGTTGCTTGCATAGTCATCCATCCTTAGAATTTTATTATGCTATTACTATTAAAAATTAGAACTATTAAAAATCAAAATTTAGTTAGGAGCGATATCATAGAGACCAGTAGCTACTAAACTATATATTCAGAGTGCCTGCGATCCATTCACCAGTGGGGTGAGAAAGAAGCAAGCACAAATTGTTCACATACAAACTACTGCGTTTAAGAGCACTTATAGAATAATGCTCTTAATAGGGGATATGATTAAGTTGGCATAGAGAATTGCTTTTCATCTCTCACTGCCGCGCTTGGCCAGCGTTGCGTTATGGTTTTGCGTCGAGTAAAGAATCTCACGCCATCTGGCCCATACATGGCCAAGTCGCCAAATAATGACCGTTTCCAGCCACCAAAGCTTTGAGACGCTACAGGTACCGGTAGTGGAATATTGACACCAACCATGCCGACTTCAATATTATCGATAAAGTGACGCGCCGCTTCTCCGTCTCGGGTATAAATACAAGTACCGTTACCATATTCATGTTCATTAATAAGCTGTACCGCCTCGCTCATGGTCTGAACACGGATGACTTGTAAGACAGGACCAAAAATCTCGGCTTTGTAACTGTCCATTTCTTTAGTGACATGGTCGATCAGTGTTGGACCGACAAAAAACCCGTGTTCATAACCTTCTGGAGTAGCATCAGAGCCATCAATAATCAATTCTGCACCTTGGTCGGCAGCACTGTTGATATGCTCTACTACTTTAGATTTATGCGCCTTGGTAATGACAGGACCGAAGTCGTTGCTTTTTTCTGAATGAACGCCAAATTTTAGTGCTTCAATAGCAGGCTGCAATGCTGCAATCATCTTATCGGCCGTTTCATCACCGACAGCTACTGCAACAGATAACGCCATACAACGCTCTCCTGATGAGCCGAAAGCTGCACCTAACAATGAGGTCACTACATTGTCTAAGTCCGCATCTGGCATAACAATCGCATGGTTTTTTGCACCGCCTAAAGCTTGGCAGCGTTTGCCTTGTGCGGCAGCGGTCGTATAAATGTATTCAGCAATAGGGGTAGAGCCGACAAAGCTCACAGCTTTAACATCCGGATGATGCAAAATAGCATCGACAGCTTCTTTACCACCATTTACTACATTGATTACACCTTCTGGAAGACCAGCTTTTTGCAATAGCTGGGCAATAAATAGCGTAGAGCTTGGGTCGCGCTCAGACGGTTTTAAGATAAAAGTGTTGCCACAAACGATAGCCATAGGGAACATCCATAGTGGCACCATTGCAGGGAAGTTAAAGGGTGTTATACCTGCGACAACGCCTAGCGGATGAAACTCACTCCAAGAGTCAATATTTGTGCTGACATTACGACTGTGCTCGCCTTTGAGAAGCTCAGGTGCACCGCAAGCATATTCAACGTTTTCAATACCGCGTTGTAGCTCGCCTGCAGCATCGTGAACAATTTTTCCATGCTCTTCGCCAATCAAGCGGCAAATTTCATCTGCATTTTGCTCGAGCAATTCTTTGAATTTGAACATGACACGCGCGCGCTTTAATGGTGACGTTTTGCTCCATGCGGGAAAAGCAGCTTTAGCAGCAGCTACTGCTTCACCGATTGTTTTTTCACCACCTAAAGCAACCTTCTTGCTAACTTCACCAGTTGAGGGGTTGTAAACATCTTGAGTCTGGATGTCATTATTTACTAAGCTACCGTTAATAAAGTGTCCGATAGTTTGCATAGTTTATTTCCTTTAAACATGTGTGTTATTGATGGGTTTGGATTAAATGAAGACGACTTTAGTTTTATGAGTGATTCGTACTACTGTTATCCCATAGCATGGTATAAAGCTGAGTCATTTCTTCATGATTGGGTATTCGAGGGTTGTTGTTGGGCGAGCCTGACGCGAAGGCTTGCTCACACATCGTATCGATGAGGGCATCAAAATCCGCTTTTTGAACCCCAAATTGTGCCAATGTGGGAACATGAAGTTCATCGTTTAAGTTTTTTAAGTAATTGACCAAACTGACGTTTGCCTGATCATCTGTTTCGCTATGATCAGATATTCCTAGTGCGCGCGCGCAGTCCGCATAACGATCGGGTGCACTAGAGATGCCAAACTCGGTAATCGTTGGTAGTAGCATGGCGTTTGATAAACCATGCGGTACATGAAAAAAAGCACCAATTGGACGACTCATACCATGCACTAAGGCAACTGACGAATTACAAAACGCAATACCTGCCAAAGTAGAGCCAAGCATCATCGCTTCACGAGCTGTTTCATCTTTGCCGTTGTGATAAGCAGTTTGGATATTGGGTCCAATTAAGCGTAGAGCTGCGAGTGCCTGTTGGTCGCTATAAGCATTACGTTTTGGGCTGATATACGCTTCGATAGCATGGGTCATCGCATCGATACCTGTATCCGCGGTAGTGCGCGGCGGTACGCTGAGCGTGAGGCTATAATCGATAATGGCCGCGATGGGCATAAATCCCATACCGACACACAATAATTTTTCGTTGTTATCGTCGTCAGTGATGATGGTAAAGCGTGTGACTTCTGATCCTGTTCCAGCCGTAGTAGGTATGGCAACAATAGGTAAGCCAGTTTCATCTACTTGACGAGGGAACTTATAATCACGCATGACCCCGCCAAACTTACCTAAGATGGAAATAGCTTTAGCACTATCGATAGGACTGCCGCCACCTAAGGCAATCAGACCATCATAATCTTGCGCTTTGACTTGAGAGACGCCTGCTTCAATAGAGCTTTCGGTAGGTTCGGGTACCGTATTTGAAAACACATCAGCATTGATTTGAGCTTCTTTCAAAATAGCCTGTACATTATCGACATAGCCGAGTTTAACCATCATTTCGTCAGTGATAATCAGCGGTTTTTTTATCCCTAAGCTGGCTAGTATTGCTGGTAGCTTTTTGCAGGCATCGCGTCCAATTTCCATCGTCCTTGGGAGTAGAATACTGTGTGACATAGTTATTCATCCTTGAATTAATGACTTCAGATATAAGCTTGGTAGTAGCTCAATCCTGATACGCACTATTCACAAAAGTGGATAGTATTTAAATATTAATTTCACATAATGATAAAAATCTTATCGTTATGTGAAAAGTAACAGAATATTTTTATAATAGCAAGACGCAAAAGCGTAAATTTTATCGTTATAATAAATAAATTTATTCGCTGAGAATCAGCTAGAGGTTTAAACGAAATAATGAGTAATACTAAAAAGAAGGGCTCAAGTGTTGAGCGTGTTTTACAGATAGTAGAAGTGCTTGCTCGCTCGCAAAGACCAATGAGTGTCAGCGACCTAGCTGAAACACTAGAAGTGCCGGTGCCTAGTATGTATCGGTTATTAGATCAATTGCAGGATCTTGGATTCGTTCAGTTAGATTTACCAGGGAAGGTAACTTGCGGAAAACGCACGTATAAGCTTGCCATGAACTTACTACAAAACAGTGATTTCAAAAACGAAAGATTAGCCATACTGAATGAGCTGTCAGCAAAAATAGGAGAGACGGTAGGTATTTCGATTTTACAAGACTTAGATGTGGTTTATATCGATCGCGTTATGTCGGATTGGCCGCTACAAATATTTTTACCGTCGGGCACTCATGTTCCTGTTTGGGCTAGTGCCAGTGGTAAATTATTGTTATCACAGCTATCGGATGAGAAGTGTGGGCGCATCGTTGAGAAAATGTCGTTACACGCACTAACGACCAAAACTCAGACCGATAAGAAGCAATTAATGCAAACGATCGCTGCAACGCGTGAGACGGGAGTAGGCGTAGATAATGAGGAGTTTATTCCAGGTATGGTAGCGTGTGCAGTCATGATTCCCAATGGGGATCAACAATCATTTGCCACAGTGTTTACACATGGTCCGACAGTGAGAAAAAGTCTAGAAGAGTTGCTCAGCTATGTACCTCTTATGCAAGAGGCTGCTAATGAGCTATCAGTTATTTTCAATCAAAACTATGAATAAAGTTATTGACGATATAATAGGATGATACGTTAAGAAAAATTCTAATCTACTCTTCATTAGCTAAGATGAGTAAATTTTATAGGGCTCTCGTTAACTGGTAGTTCTTTCTCTTTGTCATGACTTGGCCTTAAAGGCGTGAAGAGGTTTCAACAGTAAAACCTAAAATAGCAACCGTATAGTAATGCTGCCAAGTAACAATAACCTCTTGTAGCGCGTGGCATACAAGGGGTTATTATTGTGTATTGTTATATATAACTGGTGCGCCCACCAAGAGTAGGTGATGGTCTTAAGAGTCTTTGATATAAAGACATTATTCAGTTTCCTAAATAGTTTTAACAACATATTTATCAACTTTATAAAGCTCTCATACTCGCTCGAATCTTGATATTATGCTTGTTTTTACTCTTTTAAATTCAAGTTTATAATGAGTCAAAGTCCTAGGTTTTTTAAATCAAATACCTGACCCACAGGTGATACTTTTTTCTTTAGTATTAAATTTTAAAAAAGTATAAGCACCACTTATATGCTCATACCCTAAACTATTATTTTCAACGACCTCTGAATACTCATCTACCTTTGGAGGTTCAAACTGCGATCTTAGTTTTACAAAATCACTATCTTTAAAAAATAGTTTTATGCGACTTCACTCGTACCCTCCCAGATGTTCGATGCTAGCAATAGAATATCCAAAAGCTATTGTATCCTTTAACTTATAAGTAGTTGCAAAACTATCCTCTTCAAACCCCAATATTAATAAAGCCACCTGACTACTTCTAAAAACAATAAGAATCCGCTAAGACATGGCAGTAGATGCCTAGTGGTTTTATTTATATATATAAAAGAAGTCCATCGCTGTGATTTTGACAACGCTTTTATTAATTATTCTATAACCTCAAAAATCATGATGTTGCTATGGTCAGTCCTAAATAAAAGAAGTACATAAATTATAATGCACTACTGGAATAAATTTTCCTTGCTTGCTGTGCCTACGCTGCTCGATGCTGCGCAAAATTTATCTCAGTAGTGCTGTATTTATTTTATAGTGGATCTACTATACCTAAGAAGTAAGGATTGCGTTATAAATTTACTTTCTCTTCATATGTGAAAATTAAGTTTTATAATCTGATTTAATCAATGTAAGTACATTCTAAGCCTTGAAGAAATAACTTTTAAACTTCACTTTTTCAAAGTTTTTCATTATTTTTCTTATCTAGGGCGGCTCGTAGCAGTCTATTTTAAATAGTCTATGAGTAGAGATAAAGGGTACAAATTGCTAGTTCAATCTGAGTATATTCAGAACTACCTTTAATAATATCTGCCACTTAATAATGGCATAAGCCCATGTATATTAAAGATATCGATAGGTTTAAATTATAAATAAAATGGCTTTTTGAGGTATAAGCATGGATGTATTTTATGGTAGAAACACGGAAAACAGAAACTAGTAAATATAGGTCATTATGCTTATATCTAAAGGGTTTAAGGTATGTTTATGGTGGTATAGGACAATATAGGAAAACAGGGATAACTAAGATTGGTGTCAAATGAGGAAGGAGATAAATATATAAGCTGTTGATAAATATAGTTTATTTTTCCAATCAAAAGTATTAAAAGGTTACTTTATGTGCTAACTTTATAGGTGAACCAAGTAGACTTAATTCTGTATTAAGAGATACTTTGAGAAATTGCTCATTTTGAGCTGAGCTGCTCTTAAAGTTATACGAGGTGATTTATGCCTGACTTCAAAGAGACAACTTCATCCTCTGTAGATAATGGTGGAACCGACAACGCACAAAGAACCGATCAGCGGCAAGGCTCTGCTCCTACGCTCTCACTTCCTAAAGGTGGCGGTGCGATTCAGAGTATTGGAGAGAAGTTTGCTACTAACCCAGTGACAGGTACAGGTTCTATGTCTGTGCCAATCGCGACCAGCCCTGGTCGCTCTGGCTTTGGTCCTCAGCTCGCTCTTTCTTATGATTCTGGCTCTGGTAATGGAGTTTATGGGTTCGGCTGGAATCTTTCATTACCGTCAATCACGCGCAAAACAGCAAAAGGCTTACCACGATACCATGACGCCGAAGAATCTGATATTTTCCTGCTCTCTGGTGCAGAAGATCTAGTACCGCTATTGGAATCAGATGGTAGGCGCTTTGAAGCATCTGTGTCAGGTTACATCATTCACAGGTACCGTCCTCGCATTGAAGGGTTGTTTGCACGCATCGAACGTTGGACTCGGCTGAGTGACGAAGATGTGCACTGGCGCTCGATATCCAAAGACAATATTTTGACCCTATATGGCAAGGATCCCAGCTCCCGAATAGCTGATCCTGAGGATGCTAGCCGTATTTTTAGCTGGCTGATCTGCGAAACTCGCGACGATAAAGGCAATGCCATTCAGTACGGGTACAAGTCAGAAGATGGAGTCGGGGTCGATTTAACCCAAGCGCACGAAAGCAATCGAGGCGATCATAATGATCCTCGACGCACAGCCAACCGTTATCTCAAACGTATTCATTACGGCAATCGGACATCGTTGTTGGATGATACAGGATTTCGGCCGCTATTTTTGAGTGAGGCACAGATTCAGAATGCTGGTTGGATGTTTGAGGTGGTTTTCGATTATGGAGAACACGATACTGACATACCCACGCCAAAAGGTATTAAGCCATGGGTCTTTCGCGACGATCCTTTCTCAACCTATCGCGCCTGCTTTGAGGTGCGCACTACGCGACTGTGTCAGCGGGTGCTAATGTTTCATCATTTTGAGGGTGAGGAGGGCGTTGGCAACGATTGTCTAGTACGGTCCACCGACTTCACCTACTCCCACGAGCACGATCCGACCAGCGCCCACAATCCTATCTATACCTTTATGCGCGCCTTTACACAAACAGGGTATAAACGCAATGGTAACAGCTACCGAAAGCGTAGCTTGCCACCGGTTGAGTTCGAATACACCCAGCCCACCGTGCAGGATACGGTAGAGGAAGTCGATTCTAAAAGTCTTGAAAATCTTCCGATGGGTCTAGATGGTACAAGCTACCAATGGACAGATCTGCACGGTGAAGGCCTCCCTGGTATTCTAGCTGAGCAAGCTAATGCTTGGTATTACAAACGCAACCTCGCGCCAATCAATGAGATTGAAGAAGACGGAACAGTCCGCATCAGAGCGAAGTTTGCGCCATTGGAAAGAGTGGCCACGAAGCCGAATCTGGCGCTGGCCAGTGGCGCGCAATTCATGGATCTCGCCGGAAACGGTCAACCGGACCTAGTGATGCTGGGTGGTCCAATGCCGGGCTTCTATGAGCACGACGTCGCTGAGAGCTGGCAACCTTTTCGGCCGTTTACATCTTGCCTTAACCGTGCCACGCATGATCCCAACCTAAAATTTATCGACCTCAACGGTGACGGTCATGCCGATGTACTTATTACTGAAGATGAGGCTTTCGTTTGGCATTCGTCGCTAGCGGAGGAGGGATTTGGTCCAGCCATGCGTGTTGCTCAAGTGCTGGATGAAAACAAAGGTCCTTGTATCGTTTTTGCCGACGGCACGCAGTCCATCTACCTTGCTGATTTGAGCGGCGATGGCCTCACAGATCTGCTACGCATCCGCAACGGCGAGGTCTGTTACTGGCCAAATCTGGGCTATTGCCGATTCGGCGCCAAGATCGCCATGGAAAATGCGCCGCACTTCGACCACCCGGATCAGTTCGATCATAAGCGTATCCGCTTGGCCGACATTGACGGCAGCGGCACCATCGACATCATCTATCTGCACCGCGACGGCGTATGTCTTTATTTCAACCAATCCGGCAACAGTTGGGGCGCGCCGCAAGTGTTGCGCATTTTTCCACGCGTCGATGAGCTTGTCAGCATCGTGCCTATCGACCTGCTCGGCAATGGCACTGCTTGCCTAGTCTGGTCCTCGCCGTTGCCTAATGACGCGGGCCGGCCCATGCGCTACGTCAATTTGATGGGTGAGCAGAAACCCCATCTGCTTATCAGGACTGTCAACAACCTCGGCGCGGAGACCCATGTTCAGTACGCGCCTTCTACAAAATTCTATCTACAAGACAAGTACGACGGCAAACCCTGGATCACCAAGCTGCCTTTCCCAGTACATGTGGTCGAAAAGGTCACAGTGACAGATAAGTGGAATAAAACCAAATTCTCCTCTACCTATAGCTACCACCACGGGTATTTCGATGGACACGAGCGAGAATTTCGAGGATTTGGTCGGGTTGAACAAATTGATGCGGAAACCTATGGGGAATTTACCGAAGGAAATATAAACAGTCCTTACATTACAGACGACCACACCCTCTACCAGCCACCAATTAAAACCGTTACCTGGTATCACACGGGCGTAATGATTGATCGCAAAAAAATACTGCAACAGTTCAAGCACGAATACTTCCCCCAGTGGCTGGAAGACAGCAACCTAGGTGAAACAAATGTATTGGGAACTTTTCAGGAAGTCGAATTACCCGAGCCAGATATTAAACAACAAAACCTGAATGCCGAGGAAATGAGAGAAGCCTTACGGTCTTGCAAAGGAATGATGTTGCGCCAGGAAGTCTACGAACTAGATGTTGATGCATTTACACGGGGAACCCATCAACCCATAAAACTCTATTCAACGGCGTATCACAATTGCCATATTCAACGCTTACAAGTAGGCGGCACAAACTTACATGCCGTGTTTTTGGTGACAGAGAGCGAAGCCATCACCTATCAATACGAACTTGATTTACAAGCAAACACACTCATTCCTGATCCTCGGATTGCTCACACCTTTAATCTCAATACCGATGAATACGGTAATGTGTTACAAGCCGTTGCCATTGTTTATCCTCGTCTTGGTGAATATCAAGATGACACGCTCGAACGAAAAACTATTCAGCTTATTCAGGATGTCCAGAAAGAAACGCATATAGTCTACAGCGAAAGTCATTTCACGAACGATATTAATATCCAGGATAACTATCGTTTGCGAGTTCCTTGTGAGGCGTTGAGTTATGAGCTCACAGGTATCAGTCCAGCAGACGAGTATTTTACCTTAGCAGAATTACAAAGCTTTAGGTTAAACCTGTATTATCAAAGTACAGGACAAGCAGTAACAGACATTGAATACCACCAATTACCTGATCGCACTCGTCCACAAAAACGAACAGTTGAACATAGCAAAACGCTCTATTTTAACGACAAGGATAGTGCTACTCGAGAGTTTTTGAAGGAACCATTACCTTTTGGGGAACAGGGCAACTTAGGTTTACCTTACGAAACCTATACCTTGGCATTAACCGATGATTTGCTCAATGCCATTTTGGCTGAAAAATTCACACCAGACATACAAGCCGAACTGGAGAATGCATCAAAAAGCGGCTATCTCAGTGGCGCTGAGTTAAGGGCTCGTTTTGCTGGTATAGACACTACCGGACAATACTGGATTCGCTCAGGTATTGCTGGCTTTTCTAATGATGTCGCCGATCATTTCTTCCTGCCCGAACGCTATATTAATGCCTTCAACCAAACCACCACACTTAACTACGATCCGCTTGATCTCTATATCAAAACAAGCACAGATCCAATTGGGAATACCGTTTCGGTTGAAAAATTCGATTATCGTGTACTCGCCCTACGTGAACTAAAAGACATCAATGATAATGTCACAGAAGTAATATTTGATGTTCTAGGGTTGCCATCAGCTACAGCAGTTAAAGGCAAAGGCGATCAGGCAGATAATCTCACTGGGTTCACCGACGAGCTGCTAAATCCTGACAAAGCAACACAGATCAAATTTTTCACCGAACCACGTTTAACCACAGAAACAATAACTGATTACCAACAACGTCAGCAGGATGAAGCAAGGCGTTTATTGGGTAATGCAACCGCGCGGCATCTTTATTATTTTGGTGAAATTGAGGTTGAGACTGGGGAAATACTGGCAGATGGCAGTAAAGCTAAAATTATTAAGTGGGGCGAACACCCAGTCTCAGCTTGCGGCATAGTACGTGAACAACATCTTGCTCAATTGGGCACGGCTGAAACCAGTCCGCTACAACTGGCTTTTGAATATTCAGATGGTGGCGGCAATGTGCTGGTCACAAAAGTACAAGCTGAACCCCAAAAAGAGGGAGAATTATTAAGCTGGATTGCCAATGGCAAAACCATTTTGAACAACAAAGGCAAACCGGTTAAACAATACGAACCCTATTTCAGTGAAATCGAAACAGCCCTCAACATTTTTGAGCCAGATCATCGTTATGAAGAACCAAAAGAGGTGGGTGTTACCCCAATCATCTATTACGATGCTGCGGGTCGTGTCATCCGTACCGAAGCACCCGATGGGTCATACAGTCGAGTCGAGTTTTCTTCTTGGCATGTTAGTCGCTACGATCAGAACGATACAATACTTGAACCAGCAAATAACTGGTATCAGCGCATGAGTACTGGCACAGACGCCGGGCAAAGGGCAGCACGTATTGCGGCTAAACATGCCGATACCCCTGCAACCACTCTCCTCGATAGTTTAGGGCGAGAAGTAGTAAGTGTGGCTTTTAATCGTAGTCCAGAAGAGTCAGCAGCCTTAGCCAATGTTCCGTTTCTCGATCGTCCTTGGCTTGATCAACACTACGTCACCTTTACCAAGCTCGATGCAGAAGGTAAACCGCTGTGGATTCAAGATGCTCGCGATAATTTGGTCATGCGGTATACCGTGCCCGCTTCGCCCAGATCAGATCCAACCATTGATTATTTTCCTGCCTACGATATTGCCGGGAATTTACTGTTTCAACACAGTATGGATGGCGGAGATCGCTGGACAATTAACGATGCCTCAGGCCAACCATTCTATGCTTGGGATAAAAATGAAAATGAATTGGGCGTATTGGAACAGCGAGTTATTCATACTACCTATGACGACTTGCGTCGTCCGCTGGAACAACGTCTAAAACTAGCGAGTGATGAGTGGACGGTCGAGCGATTTATTTATGGTGAAGGGCAGCCAGACGATAAAGACAAAAACTTACGTGGTCAGGTCTATCAACACTATGGCTCCAGTGGCCTAATGACCAATGAGACGTTTGATTTTAAAGGCAATTTGCTTGCAGCAAAACGGCGATTAACCAGCGCTTATAAAGAACGCGTCATTCATTGGCCAGAAAGTCCGCCGTCTGATTCATTTACAGCGGAAACATTTATTCAAAGTGCAAAATACGATGCACTAAACTTTATGGTGCAGTTGGAGAATTGGCATCTTCAAGAGCGAGAGCCTGCCATCTACACGCCGCAATATAACCAACGGGGCGTGCTATTAAGCGAAACCCTTACCGTAAAAGGCCAAATTACGCAAGCGATACGAAAAATTGAATACGACGCGAAAGGCCAGCGCACTTCCATAGAGTTCGGTAATAACACTAGAACACGTTATGAATATGACCCGCAAACGTTTCGGCTCATCAAGCTAGAAACCGTCAATACGATCACCTCAGATAAGTTACAAGACCTCAGCTACACCTATGACCCCGTAGGGAATATTACCGAAATAACCGATGCTGCGATTGAACCGGTGTTCTTTCGTAATCAGCAAGTAAAACCGCGAAGCCAATATATCAATGATGCGCTGTATCGATTAATCGAAGCTGAAGGGCGGGAACAATACAGTGCATCAGGTCCGACACCACAACGACCTCCGTCTGTGGCTGACATTACTTTTCCAGTCAGGGTTGAAAATGACCCCAATGCCTTACGCGATTACACCCAGCGTTATCAGTACGACAGTGTCGGTAACATCATGCAAATTAGGCATATCACCGGAGTCGCAGACGGAAGTTGGACTCGCGATTATGCTTACGCAGAAGACAGTAATCGACTACTCAGCACCTGGACAGGTGGTGATCTTACAACCGCTGTTAACTACCAATACGATACGCACGGCAGCATGTTGAATTTGAATAATGTACCGGAAGCGTTCCATCTGCACTGGGACAGGCAAGATATGATTCATAATGTCGATCTGGGCGGCGGCGGGCACGCTTGGTACAACTACGATTCAGGTAAACAGCGCACACGAAAACGCATTGAACGTATTGGCGGATTTACTGAGGAACGCTTTTATCTGGGTGGCATGGAGATCTATCGGCGGCGCAATGCGGCTGGGGAAATCAAAGAAGAAATTGAAACCTATCATCTATTTGCGGATGACCAGCGGGTGTTGATTGTTGAGGATGTGTTAGTTGCCGATAGTGGTGAGCTGCCTGAAGGTGTTTTGTTTCGTTATCAGTATGGCAATCATTTGGGGTCAGTTGGGCTGGAGCTCGATGAAAGGGCAGGCGTGATTTCTTATGAGGAATATCATCCTTATGGGACGACGGCTTATAGCGCGAAGAATAAAGATGTTAAATGCGTGGCTAATCGGTATCGATATACGGGGATGGAGCGGGATGAGGAGACTGGGTTGAGTTACCACACGGCCAGATATTATTTGCCTTGGTTGGGGAGGTGGGGGAGTGCGGATCCTATCGGAATTGGAGGGGGTTTGAATAACTATGTCTACTCCTATAGCAATCCAATAATACATACCGATGTTAAAGGAATGCAGCCATTACACGTGACAGAAAGTCAGTTGCAAAGTTTACCCTATGAGGATATGCGAAATTTCTTGGCACGGCTTCATAATCGTCAAGAAAGGAATTATGAAGAGCCAACCTCAGTAGAAAGGGCGCGAGTTATTGATGAAGTTAGAAACATGCTAATTATAAATCATTCGTATGTCATGGAAAATCCAGATGAAAACTCAGTGGTTATAGGTGCTGACTCTAGAGGAAACGGACACCTTGCTAAGAATCAACAAAATCTTGATGACAGTATTGATAGATCAAATTTTGAACGGTCGTTGGCGGCTGGAGAACTTGTAGGCGATGGTCCTTTTGCCGCTATTGGAATGACCATTGGAACATTGCAAGCTGGAAGTCAGGAGGGCATTAGAGCGGCGGAAAACCTAGCAATAAATGACACTTTTACAGCTGCTATTGGAGGAGGGTTTCTTCAGGCGAATAGTGTTGCGGCTGGCTTAAGAGAGGGTATCCGACATACAGGAGATGGATCGCTTGCGCATTCTGGATTCTTCGTTCCTGTGGCCAAAAGACCAGCCGCTCCAGTTCGATCTGCGGTTGCTGAACCAGCCGATGCTGCTCGTGCAATAGTCGAAGAGGGCCATGTAGTCTCCAGAGGAAACGCTACGGTTCACGCTACCAATTTCGAAAATGCTCAAGGAACTCGTCGCGTGGTAGGTGCAGTTGTTGGGAATAATGGTAGCGGAACTACTGGTGCGGCGATTGCGGAAACAATTGAAGCAGCGCCGCTGTCTCGGGGCCAGAACATCGTGATGCTCGCATACTCAAACCAGAACCCAGCTTACCACGCAGAGCGACTTGTCAGAATGTTCTATAGGACTCTGGAATCTAGCGGTTTCCTGCCTGTTGGTAGTTGGTCAAATAGGGGTGGCTGTAGTGGTCCATGTAGAACGAGTCAAGTTGAACAAAATACTCAATACGTTGAGGGTGCGGCCTCTAGAGTTCCGATAAAGATAATTAGGATGATCGAAGCCAATGAAGCCAGAGATTAGTGATTCTTAGATTTACGTAACCCGTAAGGCGGAACTGGCGTAAGTTGGATGAGCGAAGCGTTATCCGACATTGATGACACAAGATTGCTTGACGCGTTTGGATATGGCGGAATGCGCTATCGCTTTCCCGCCCTGCAAGAGAAATTATGTCGAATGATTTGCATTATTGGATTGAAGGAGAGTGTTATTTTTTACGGTAAATCTGCTGGAGAGAAACAGGTCGTTATTAGTTGATCATATTGAATTGTTGAGGGATTTAGTGCGTTTATGTAGACAGAAATGACCGTTTAATATCGATGTCTGGGTGGTGTTGCCGAAGCGAGTACACCCAATTTATGAAGATACTACTAAACTTTTAGTGAGCATAGAAACATCCAATTGGCGCCTTTGTTAGACAGTTCTCAACGATCGTTTGATGCGTTTGACAGGTTGAACGAATTTCTTTGAATCATTACTTATCGGAGTGACCAATGAACGCAATCTCGTTTCCACTACAACCACAAATGTCGGGGCACCCCACATTTGATCTGCAAAATGTATTGCAATTGCTGCTCGAGCGTAACCTAATGATGGCCAACGACCCTTCTAACGTCGCAGATCTGGCCACTGAACTCAAAGCAGAACAGGCTCAGCAATTTTATGGCGGCATAACAGCAAAACTGGTTGCAATATTCCAGCAGGAAAATCAGCTAACCCCGTCAGGCTCGGTGGATGAATCCACTGCTAAGGCGCTCAATACGATACTGAAGCAGTTGGGCCTTCTAGATGCGTCACAAGATGACGAAGACCTACTAGTGCGAGGCACGATAGCTCATGCCGATGGCCGTGCCGCTGCGGATCTGCCGGTACAAGTCTATGACCGCGACATGCGTTCAGAGGAATTGCTTGGTGCAACCCGGACGGATGCGAAAGGTCGCTACGAAATTCGCTACACTGCCACGCAGTTCCGACGTGCAGAGAAAGACGCGGCTGACTTGCTAGTTAAAGTCGTGGACGACAACGGCACCGTGATCGCGACTTCAGACACTGTTTTTAATGCTACGCCAGAGCAAACCATCGACATTACCCTACAGCCGAGCCAAGATTATGGCCCGTCTGAATATGAGCGCTACCTGAGCGAAATAAAACCGCTCATAGGCACAGTCGAGGGTGCCGCGCTGACCGATGACGACCTTGAGTTTCTGGCTGGCGAGACGCAGATACCATTGGAGCACCTTCGCTACCTGCGGCTAGACACCCAGTGGCAAAAATCACACGATGTTGAAGAAGCCGCGTTCTATGGTCTGCTGCGACAAGGCCTGCCAACCAATCTCCGCCATTTGCTGGCAGAAAAGCCGATGCGCTGGCGTGTAGCGCTAAAGCAGGCCATCGCGAACCATATAGTGCCCAGCAGCTTAGGCAGCCAGCTCGACGACATTATGCAGCGCCTGAGCGAGTTGGCGTTGGATAACGCTTTCAAGCAAGAAGAGGGTGACGCGGTTGCGCCGCTCGGCCTGGTGGTGGCGACCGCGGCCGGTGTGACCCGACCACAGCAAGAGCAGTTCGTGCGCATGACGCTGGAGTACGAGCCAAAGCCAAGCACCGACTTCTGGCAAAAAGTGCAGTCTGAACTGAGTGATGAGAAGGCCGTACGCGCTATACAACGTAGCCTGCAAGCTAGCGTGCTTACGTTCCACCACTTGCCGCTATTAACGCAGGTGCAGCAGGAAACCCAGGGCGACTCGGTGAAAGCTGTGGCTGGCTAGTCGGAAACAGAATGGCTGAGTGTAATAGACCGCGCGAAGGCGCACGGCATGCAAGTGCCAGAAGCTTTTACAAATGCGCAAGACTATGCCAACGCCATTATAAAGAAGGTCGATGCCTATTTGCCTAGCGACCGACTTGTTGCCAGAGCCACTCGTACGGCGGAGGATTTAGACCTGGCGGCTGTTTCGCCGCTGTTAAAGCTCTATGCCCACTTGGGCCTCGACAATATATTGGCAACGCCCGGCCTCAATGCCAGCCAGCAGAATGAGGCCGTACAAGAGAAGTTAGGGTTGTTCGATAGCCTGTTCAAAGAAAACCCAGCGCTAGATCTGCGCCATGCTGATCTTATTCGAGGTCGCATGGTGTTTCAGAGTAAGGAGACGGAGCTGGAGTGGGGCGAAATTTCTGAGACTGATCGTCCTGAAATACTCAAACAAGCACGCGCCTTCCAGCGGGTGATGCCGCTCTCCAATAATACGGAAACACGAATAAAATTGCTGTCGGCCGGTTTTGACAGCAGCAGTAAGGTACTCGGCACGTCTGTCGAGCGCTTGGCAATTCAAGCGCAGCTGCCGGCTGCGGAGGCCGCGCAGGTTCGCCGCGCAGCAAGCGATAGGGCGACAAAATCTGAAGTCGCTCGGTACGGTTTGTTTGAGCTTTTGTACGGCCCAGCCATGCAGGTGGACAACTTGGAAAGGACCATACCTGCAACTTTCCGGGAGATGGATAACATTGAGAAACTGTTTGGCGCACAGAACTTCTACGATTGCGAGCACTGCAGCTCCATATTGAGCCAGTCCGCTTATTTTGTCGATCTGATGGCGTTTGTGGATAAGCATGTTTCCCAGGCGCCGGAGGCCTTTGGTGAAGAAGACGATCCGCGCCGAAATAGCGCGCTTTACCTGCGCAAGCGGCGCCCCGACCTCTGGTCGCTGGAACTCAGTTGCAAAAACATTCACAACCAGGTGCCCTATCTGGAGGTGGTCAATCATACGTTCGAGCAATTCCTGATTGGGCACATCGAAGAGGTGAGTAACCGCAACGACCTTTACCAAGAGCTGTCCGACGCTGCGAAGTACAGCAGCTTCAAACAGCCATTTTTGCCAGTGCAACAGGAATTGGACCTCTATTTGAGTCACTTCAGTCTGAAAAGGGCCGATGTGTTCGCGGTGCTCGGTCGTCCGGTCGCGGAGCAACGGTTGGCGTATCTGAACGTGTCGCAGTTAGAGCTTGCGTCAGAGCTTGCCATCATAGTAGAGCCCAATAGGAACAACGCGCACATGCGCCGCTTGTTTCATGCTGAGGGCAGCGGCAGAGATCCCGTACGTATTCCGGTGCCTCAGTTCATGCGCGCCACAGGGCTCAGTCGCGAGGAAGTCACCCAGTTGCGGGACGCGACAACGCTGTATTCATTTGCTTTTACCATTGAACGTACACCGGTGGACGAAAGTCTGGGGCAGTTATTTGAAGAAGAAGCGCTTATAGCTACCAATGCGCTCTCAGCAATCAATAAGCTGGATACCATTCATCGCTGGATCCGCCTCTGGCGCAAGACAGACTGGAGTCTGATTGATTTTGACTTTGTACTGAGCGCCTTGGGTTCAGTAGGTTTGGCTTTCGGAATCACTGACGCAACGGTGCATCGCGTTGCCGATCTCAAGCTACTGCAGGATCGCCTGCATCTGAATGTAGAAGAGCTGGTCAGTCTCTTCCATCAAATACCAGCACCGTTTGAGCGCCCTTCTGGTGATGATCGACCCAACCCACGCGCTACGTTTCTGACGGCTCATGGTGTGCTCTACCACCGACTGTTCGGTGAGCAGTCGTGGACAGACACGGTGAATTTCTCCAGTTTCGATACGGACTCGCCCACAGTGACGTTTACCAACGATGAAGGGGCGGGCTCGTCGGACGTGTACCGTATATTGGCCGGCCTGAGTTTGAACGAGTCAGAGTTGGTCGCATTACTGATCGATCTGCGGCAAGAGCTGGAGATACCCGGCAGCGGTGCCGAGCGCACCATGAAAATTACAGTTGCAAACCTCAGCGTGCTCTACCGTCATGCGTTATTAGCCCGCAAGCTCAAATGCTCTATAGCCGAGTTATTCCCGCTCATTCGACTGGTATTTGGAGCCGAGCAAACCGCGGTGCGCTCGCTAGAAGACATGTTGCAGCTCTCCACACAACTGCCCGAAATCAATGCGCTACCATTTAGCCTTGCAGAGATGCGCTGGTTGGTGCTGGATGAAGGGCACGATACTGTTGAGATGAAGGCGACCGAAGCTCAGTTGACGCAGCTTCGCGACAACCTGCCCGAGATGGACAGCGCTGCGTTGCACTCAACGCTTGGCAGCATCTATGGCTGGAAGACAGAGGTATCCGCAGAAGAGCGCGACGAAGGTGTGCCCCCGCAGGCGGAGGTATTACTAGCCTTGGCCGGTGTTACGCTTACGAGATTGCAAGCGGTAGTTGCCGATAGCGAACCTGAGAGCGCGTTACGTGGGCAGATCAGCCAACTGGAAAAGTGGTACCTGCTGCAGTCGAATCTGGAGCTGACCGTTGCCCATGAGCGTTTCATCGCCGATAACGCTATGTTGTTTGGCAATACGGAAGCGTTCGAGTTGTCGTTCATTCGTCGCTTGGCCATATACCGCACGTTTGCAACGGGAGAGGCCGAAGAACTGGAATTGGCGCATGCTTCTATGCGTGTGTTTGGCGCGGACCGCAGCGAATCGGTCGCACAGTTGTTGAAGGCTGACGCCACGCTTGTCGCGTCACTGCTTCAACCTGATGTATTGGAGCCAACGTCAAACACAATGGAGGCGCTCGCGCAATTGCAAAGCGCCGTGGCGTTGTGCCAGACGATCGGAGTAAATGGCGATGCGCTGGCAAAAATGACGGCTGCGGCCTACGCCGACCTTCAGATCGGGCGGGACGCAATGTTGGGGGCCTTTCTTGCCAAGTACCCCGATGAAGCGCAACGCAACAAACTACTGGAACCCTACACAGAAGCTGTGCTTGAGCTGAAACGTGACGGCCTAATGGACTACCTGCTCTCGCCAGCCTATTCATACCCTGTTCCCGCAGACCATGCTAATCCTCCGGTCATAGTGTTCCACGACCCGGTTGATCTGTACCGTTTCTTTTTGATGGATGCACAGATGGATGGCTGTGCCCGTACGTCTTGGGTTCTGGCAGGCATTTCCAGCCTGCAACTTTACGTGCAGCGCTGCCTGATGAACCTGGAGAAAAGCGGAGAGGGCGATGATCACGCTATCCAGGTACCACCCTCCGTCGTACCTCAAGCCGAGTGGGCGTGGCGCAAAAATTACCGCGTGTGGGAAGCCAATCGCCGGGTCTTTCTCTATCCGGAAAATTATATTTACCCGGACTTGCGCGACGATAAAACGCCGTATTTTGAAGAAGCGGTGGATGAGCTGCAGCAGCAGGAAATTAGTGACGATACGGCCGAGAGCGCCTACAAGAAATACTTTGACAAGTTTATTAAAGTGGCCAACATGAATTATGCGGGGGCCACTTTCCGCGATCAGCCCTATGGCGGCCCATTATATTTATTCGCTCATACTCATGAAGATCCACCTGAATACCATTACAGAACTTTGACGCCTACAACAGGTGATAAAAATAGCGATGTCTGGTCACATTGGCATCGAATTGACCTTCCGATTAACGTCGAAACTGTTTCGCCCATTTTGTATCAGGGCAAGCTGCATGTCTTCTGGGTGAATATAAAAACTCGTATGGTGAACGAGATGGTTGGAGGTAACTCAAAACTAGTTGCCTACAAACACACCATTGATTTGAACTATTCACACCAAAACGCCAAGGGGACTTGGGAGCCTCAAACGAAAGTTAGATTGAGGGATGCGTATGAGCCAGTCGTAAAATATGATAAGGGCTCTGCCGGGACACCCGTCTATCATTCCCCTGAGTCGACCTACGACTCCTATTTTAGGGGCTCGGAAACTGAAATACGAGAGTTTGCAACAGAAGAACATACGCTCATGGGTTATAAATGGGACAGAGTATATCCAATATTGGCAAACGACAAACTGCTTTTTCGATATTCCGGTACCGTTGACGTTACGGGGCAACGCGTGCCCGACAGTTCTCGAAACAGAGTTTCTGAGCTGGATAAGAAGGTATGGCAAGACCCTCAACCGATTGAGCGAGATCGATGGAAACATGTTGTTTATTTATTTGATGATACTGCGTTGGCAGAGGGCAAAGACATCGATGGTTTCTCGGATATTGGACTGCTTCGCCAAGAACTTTCCTCCACTCCCTATAGAGTCCGAGTTATAAATGGCGGTGGGCACCCTACTTACATCGCCTCACTTGGAACAGATTCGTATTTGCTGAGAGGTCGTCGTGATAGAAAAATTCGTACTAGACCTTTGGGTTCCACCATTGTTCAGCCCCTTGGCGCTGTTTTGCATGAAGATGGTCTGGATACCTTGCTTTCTGTTGAAACACAGACAAGATTCAAGGAAACTAGAAACCCTTGGCTCCTGCGCTCGGACATAGTAAGCTTGGATCCAGAAGACGCTGAAGCCAAACACATCGACTTCAAAGGCGCATGTGGCAACTACTACCGCGAGCTCTATTTCCACTTGCCGTTTCAGATCGCCTTCAACCTGAACGCTGATCAGAAGTTCGCTGAAGCACAACGCTGGTTCCATTACATTTTTGACCCAACGGCGGCAGATAGTGATCTGGACAAGCAGCCGGGCGACCGCAACTGGCGTTACTCCCCGTTCCGGGGGCAGGACCTGCCAAAACTACAGGACATGCTGACTGACGAAAGCACGATTGCACAGTACCGCAATGACCCGTTCAACCCTTGGGCCATTGCACGCCTGCGCCCGAGTGCACTGCAAAAAGCGGTGGTGATGAAATACATCGACAACTTGCTCGACTGGGGTGATTACTTGTTCACTCAGGATAGTTACGAGTCGATTAATGAAGCCACGCTGCTTTACATAACTGCTCTGGATATTCTTGGTGACCGGCCCGTGCAGATGGAGGCCTGTTCTGGGTCTGAGTCTACAACTTTTGCCGATGTCGCCGAGGACATAAAAGGTGAATCGGAGTTCGTGGTGCTCGAAAACTATATCGCGTCTAGCCGGCCTGACATTTCAGGTTTGCTGACCGCTGACCGCTTCGAGCAAGATGGTACGTTCAGTGTTGTGCCAACAAGGACTCAAGAGCGTCTCCGGGGATTTGTGGATGGAAATTTCGAGGCCGAAACGCTGCCAGATGAAACGTTAGACTCTAGCCCATTGAGCTCGCGGGCTGTCAGCGCCAGAGGCTCAAGGGTCGTTGGCGCGTTTCTTGCGGACATGTCGAAAGTTCGCACGGTATTTTGCGTACCGATGAACGAACACCTTTTGGGCTATTGGGATCGGGTTGAGGACCGGCTGTTCAAGATCAGGAATTGCATGAACATTCGTGGCATGCGCCGCGCACTGGCGCTCTATGCACCACGGATCGACCCGATGCTGTTGGTGAGAGCTAAAGCAGCTGGCCTGTCGCTTGAAGACGTGCTGCAGTCCGAATACTACGGTCAGCCCCCAATCTATCGGTTCGTAGTCCTGATAGAGAAAGCACGAAGTCTCGCTGCTACCGTGCAGGGTTTGGGCGGAGGCTTGCTCAGCGCGCTGGAAAAGAAAGACGTTGAAGAACTCACTTTGATGCGGGCGCGGCATGAACAGAACATCATTAGCCTAACCCGGCAGGTGAAAGAGAATCAAATCGCGGAGGCCCAACGGCAGCGGATGAGCCTGGAGGAAAGTCAGACAAATATCGGCAATAGGCTAGAACACTACATCAATCTTGTCGAGGGCGGTCTTTCGAGATGGGAGCGCACGCAGCAGGTCGCAAGACATACTGCCACCATTACCAAGTCTACAAGCAGCCTCTTTTATGGACAATCATCAATTCTTGCACTTTTACCCAATTTAGGAAGTCCGTTTGCCCTCACTTACGGCGGAGATGAGCTCAATAAAAGCGCTAGAAATTGGGGCCTCTTTCTAAATCAAATTGCTAGCATCTCGAATGATATTGCAGCTTCTGCTGGATTGGAATCCAGCAACCAACGCCGATCTGACGAATGGGTGTTTCAACGCGATACGGCACAGCAAGAACTGAATCAAATTAAACAACAAATTGAAGCTGCCAAGCTGCGAGAGGAAATCGCCCAACGCGATCTGGAGATCTACGAAAAGAACGTTGAACAGACCGAAGAACAGTATGACTTTGTAAAGGGGAAATTCACCAAGGTCGGGCTGTACAACTGGATGGCCCAACAGATGACGCGGTTGCATCGGCAGGCTTACATGCTTGCCTATGACGCAGCGAGACAGGCCGCAGTAGCCTATGGGTTTGAGCGTGGAGATGACGAACCCATCTTCATTGATCCGTCCCACTGGGAGCAGGATAAAGCAGGTTTGCTCGCCGGAGAGCATCTCATGCTGCAGCTCCACCAAATGGATCAGGCTTTTCATACCGCCAACGAGCGCGAACTGGAACTGACCAAACATGTCTCGCTGCGTCGGCTTGACCCACTCGCCTTGTTGAGCTTAAAAGCGACAGGGACATGCGAAATTCGCTTGCCGGAATGGCTGTTCGATCTGGATTTGCCTGGCCACTACATGCGCCGCCTCAAGAATGTAAGCCTCTCGATTCCGGCAGTCACGGGGCCTTACACCGGTGTAAACTGCACATTGTCGCTGAGCCGAAGCAGTATCCGCATCTCACCTTCTT
The DNA here is from genome assembly GCF_051847555.1 of Psychrobacter sp. 1Y4. NCBI lineage: Bacteria > Pseudomonadati > Pseudomonadota > Gammaproteobacteria > Moraxellales > Moraxellaceae > Psychrobacter > Psychrobacter sp. 1Y4. Next base: position 27,746 of record NZ_JBPYDE010000010.1, read on the forward strand.
TGAAAGACGACAAGTATACACGCTTGCCGCTAGGGGAAGAAGACGACCGCTTTAGGGATTATTCAGCTACGCTTCAGTCCATTGTCACCAGTAATGCCCAGAATGACAGCGGCTTGTTTGAGACTAATCTTCGCGATGAACGATTCCTTCCTTTTGAAGGGCAAGGTGTCATCAGCACATGGAATCTGGAATTACCTAACGAGTATCGTCAGTTCGATTACGACACTATCTCCGACGTAATCCTCCATCTCCGCTATACAGCGCGTCAGGGCAAAGACCTTCGTCAAAAAGCTGTGGATAATTTGCGCACGCTCGTCGAGGAGGCTGAAGGGTTCGACCAGATACAAATTTTTAGCCTGAACCAAGACTTTACGACCGAGTGGCACCATTTTTTAGCCGGCGACGAAATGTTCCGGGCAATGGTCAAGAGGGAACATTTTCCGTACTTGGTACAAGATAAAAATATCCGCATCAGCGGAGTAGAGCTTTATGCAATCGAGGAAAAAGAATTGCTGTCGAGCATGCCGAACATGGGCGATCTCCCAATGCTTTCCCAAGTCGGAAACCAAGAGTTCGAAATAGCACTGGCGCCGGATGATGTACTGAAACGAACACCGGATACGCACGTATTCTTAGTTGTTCGCTACGCTATCGCGTAGTTGCAATGCAACATCTCCGCGATAGCGAAGGATCGGCGTTCACTTAGCTATTCGTTAGTTAAGTAGAGACTGCAAAAGGCCGTTAGCCTTCCGCAGCCTTAAAGTCTTGTTATACGGACAATCGCCGCAGTAAACACCGTGTTTGGCTTTCTTTTTGGCTGCGGGAGCAGCTTCTACCGCAGCTTGCGCTTTCGGATCAAAGCTCTGCGCAGATTCCGGATCTCTGGCAGTAGTCCTTAGATTCCTAGCCTGACATATTTATATGGTATTTCGCCATTGCCAGAAGCGGGCAATGGCGAGTTTAACACTTACGCCATGAGCTGGGATCAGGATAGAAAAGGACGTCACCTTCGGCAACCTGCTCGTCGGCAAACTAACCAATATTGGGTTGCCTGCCAAACCCGACAGAACATTGAAGCTCTTTTTCGCTTTAGGTGATTGATTATGATGGCTACTTTGCGGTTTATAAAGGACAAGTATTGGCGGGTAGCTAGGTAGTGAACTAGATTATAGCCTGTTTTTCACCGTCTTGAAGTTTACGTAGCTCTGTTAAATTATGGCAGAAGACACTTTGAGGTAAAAGCTAAGTGTATTGAGAAGATTTTCTAGATATAACAAAGCCCATCACTTTAATATTTATAAAATTTTTATTGGTTTAATCAATGAAAATACCGCAAGTAGAAAAATTCATGAATTGGATTTAACCTTTTGAAACCTTTGCAAAAACTCTGTAAATGTAACTATTTCCTAAAATAATACAATGAGCGATAAATTAGATAACAATATCTGGTTCTTAGCCTTTAACTTGGTTGATGAGTATAACCGCGAAGTGTTGGGTATTCATATTAGTATGAATATACTGTTTTTAAGAGTGATTCGTTACATTAATCAATTAGCCGAGTGGCATTGCTATCCACAACAAATTCGCTTAGATAATGTCAGTGCTTTTACGTTAACTATCTTTAGTAACTGGACAGCTAAAATAGATAAAGGACATAAGGAATAAGTAGTTGTGCTAAATTCTTACATAAGTAACAGTACATGGGGTATATTGGACATATAAGATAGGTTAATCTCTGATTTAGTGGGGAGTTAATAATGTCTGATATAAGTTCAAACATATCGTTGCCGAAAGGTGGAGGAGCTATTGCTGGCTTGGGAGAGACCTTCTCACCAGACCTATTTACCGGAACGGGTAACTTCTCCGTACCTATTGACGTCCCACCGGGCCGAAACGGCTTCCAGCCTCAACTAAGCCTTGTTTATAGTACCGGTAATGGTATCAGCTCTTTTGGTTTGGGGTGGGATCTCAGTATTCCAGGTGTTAGCAGAAAAACAAGCAAAGGTATTCCTCGTTATTTGGGTAAAGATACTTTTATACTATCAGGCGCTGAAGACCTTGTTCTAATACAAGAAGATAAGGGCGTTACTCAATATAGACCTCGTACTGAAGGGCTATTTGCCAAAATTTTTAGATATTTAGATGCAAGTAACGATTACTGGCAGGTGCGTAGCAAAGGAGGGTTAACCAGCTATTACGGCCATGAGAAATCAAAAAAAACTGATTCTGCAGTTATAGCAGACCCGCAAAATAATGATAATACCTTTGCATGGAAGTTAACCAAAACTGAAGACACGTTCGGTAATCAAATGCGCTATAAATACTTTAATGACTCTGATGAAGACTATACTCAAAGCTACTTACATGAGATTCTCTACGTAAACTATGGGAAAGATTCTAATAATAAAAATCCAAAATTTCTCTTAACCATTCGTTTCAATTATGCAGACTTACCAGAACACAAAAGTATCTACCCATCATCAGATCATCGAGCTGGCTTCGAAGTTCGCACCGCTAAACGCTGCACGTCGATAGAAATCTACAGCAATCCCGATGCACTTCCACAAGACAAGCTCACAACAAATCAACTAACACGAAGTTACCACTTTAAATACATAGATCAATTAAGCTCAGAACAACGACAAGTCTTAAGTATAAAATTACCACAAAATGGTCTTTCCTACCTTCATCAAATTGAAGTCGTAGGTCATGACAATGGTAAAACGGAAACCTTACCTGCCCCCCGCTTTAGTTACAGCATTTTTGATCCTGAACAACGAAAATTCACGCCCTTAAATGATACAAACCTACCCACACAAACTCTATCAGATCCTGATCTAGAATTGGTCGACTTATTTGGCAATGGTTTACCGGACCTACTTGAAACCAAAGGTGCAATCCGTTATTGGCGCAACCTTGGCGATGGCAACTTTGATATGCCACGCATAATGAAAGAAGTGCCTATAGGCTTTAATCTTTCTACTGCTGGCGTACAATTATTGGATGCTAATGGTGACGGTAGACCTGATTTGATGGTCAGTAATCACCAAATGAATGGCTATTTCTCCAGTGAAGCCGGTGCATTGTGGGATCGTCATTCGTTCCAACCCTATCGCACAGCTCCTTCTTTTAGCTTACAAGACCCACAAGTTAAACTGATTGACTTGAATGGTGATGGCGTCACCGACGCAATTCAAAGTGGTAGCCGTTTTGAGTTGTTCTATAACGACCCAGACAATGGCTGGTCTGAAACCCAACAAGTTTCGCGCAAAGCACTAAAATATTTTCCTAATGTCAATTTCGCCGACCAACGCGTTAAATGGGCCGATATGTCAGGTGATGGACTAACTGACATTGTGCTTCTTCATGATGGCAATATCGAATACTGGCCATATCAAGGTTATGGACAATGGGGTGCGCGTGTACAGATGCATAACAGTCCTCGGTTGCCCTATGGTTACGACTTGCAACGACTCTATCTTGGCGACATCGACGGTAGTGGTAATGCAGATCTGATTTATGTAGACGATTACAAAGTAACACTTTGGCTTAATCAGGCAGGAAAAGGTTGGAGTGATCCATTAATAGTTAATGGCACGCCACCTGTTACTCATCCTACAGCAATTAGATTGATTGATTTGTACGGGAGTGGTGTGAGTGGTTTATTGTGGACGAATGACAAGAGTGGAGCAGGTAACCATTATTATTTCCTTGATTTTACCGGTGGCGTAAAGCCTTATCTGCTTAATGAGATGGATAATCGGCTCGGTGCTTTAACCCGTGTGTACTATGAGTCCTCTATTCGTTTTTATCTTGAAGATGAAAAACGGCCCGATACCCGTTGGCAAAGCACTTTACCGTTCCCTGTGCAGGTAGTGAGCAGGGTAGAGTCAGTTGATCTTATCTCTCAAAGCAAACTGACCACTGAGTACAGCTATCACCACGGCTATTGGGATGGTAAGGAAAGAGAGTTCCGTGGTTTTGGCCGCGTTGACCAACGAGATACCGAAAGTTTTGATAATTACCACAAATATACTAGCGACAGTGAATTAGCTTTTCTTGATATTGATTACACCCACTTTTCAGCGCCTACAGAAACACGTAACTGGTTTCATCAAGGCCCTGTGCGTAAAAAAGAGGGACACTGGAGTAGCTCTGATTTTAGACACGAATATTGGGCAGGAGATCCTGGGCAACTAGACGGACTATACGATCAAGAAAGCTTTTTAAAAACGTTACAACTGCAAGACAGACGCGACGCCATACGTACATTACGAGGAACTTTATTACGCTCAGAGACTTATGCGCTGGATGGCAGCGTAAGAGAAGCCATTCCCTACACCGTTTCAGAGTCTGCCTTTGAGCTTAAAGAAATAGCGGTTCCTACCCAAGTTGAGTCCGATAGACAACGCATATATTTTCCTTTCTCTGTAGCCAGTCGAACCACACAGTGGGAGCGCGGTGATGAGCCGATGACCCAGTTTAGTTTCACTAACGATTATGATAATTATGGTCAACCGCAAAGAATCTGGCAAGTTGCCTGTCCAAAAGGCTGGATAGATAAGTTTAGTCAGACAGAAGATTACCTTGCTACCTTTGCTCAAAGCTTTTTTGCACAACGTGATGACGAGCATGTTTATATCGTAGACCGACTCGCAGAATCTAAACATTATGAGTTAATAATACCAACGCCGCAGACCCTTCTCCAAATTGAACAAGCCGTTGAGGGTGAACAAATTAATAAACAGCTAATCGGTCATTCTCTTAATTTTTATGATGGTAATAAATATACCGGCTTGGCATTGGGGGAAATTGGTGAACATGGCGTACTTTCACGTAGTGAATCCTTGATATTAACGCAAGAGATTCTTAATCATATTTATGATAATCAAATACCCGATGTTTTTACCAAAAATGGACAGCCCAATTGGTCTAGTGAATATCCGCAACAATTTATCGATAGCCTACCTGTGGATAGCCCTCGTGATTTGACACGTCCAGACCTAGCTATTACACCGCTTGCATATGGCTTTGCCGATGGATTAACGCCACCCTATACCCATGGTTACTACGCTGCTGGGCAGCGTCAGGAAATAAACGCCCGTGGCATGGTGACCACTAGTATTAATCCTTTTGGGAGTGAGTCGCATATTGAATATGATCAATATGACTTTCTTCCTATCAAGGCAACTAACCCTAGAGAGCTTACTATCCAAGCAGAGTATGATTACCGTACTTTGCAAATTGCCTTAATGATTGATGCCAATGGTAACCAAAGCCAAGCAAGCTATTCACCGTTGGGAATGTTACAAAGCATACAAGTTAACGCTAAAGCAGGGGAAAATATCGGCGACCGAGCAGAACAACCTAGCATACGGTATCGATATGACTTTAATGCTTTTATTAATAGTCAAAAACAGGGACAAAACCCCCAGCCAGTGTACGTGCACACCCTTCAGCGGACTGAACATGCATGGCAGTTAATTGATGAAGAGAACGACAAAAGAGCGGCAGCAAATCTAGCAGAAATGACAGAGTCAGAAATCACTGATTTTTTCGATAACGAAGAAGATAAGTACCCCGAACGCTTTATACAAATGCGTGAGTATAGTGATGGTTTTGGTAGACAGGTACAAACACGTGTACAAGCGGCCGAAACTCGTTTTGGCGATAATAATTTTGGTCATAGCGGATTACCTGCCAATCAATCCGATGAACAAACAACAAAACAAATAGTAGCGGGCATAGTAAATAGAGCCAAATCACAACCTAATGTCATTGTTAGTGGCTGGCAAACCTTTAATAATAAAGGCAGTATAGTAGAGCAATACGAACCTTTTTACCATGTAGGTTGGGATTATTTAGATAGAAACGAGCATCAAGCTCAAAATGACAAACACGGTAAAGCCGCCAAAATGTTCTATGACCCTAGAGGTCAAGTGATTCGCACCCTTAATCCAGATGGCTCAGAACAAAGAGTGATTTACGGTATCCCTAAACGATTAGACAGTCCGGAAGACTTCATTCCTAGCCCTTGGCATGCTTATACTTATGATGGCAATGATAATGCAGGGCGCACCCATTTCAACGACAGTCAAAGCTATCAAGATCATTGGGATACGCCAACACATATTGAGCTAGATGCCTTAGGCAGAACCATCAAAGTAGTAGAACGATTAAAAAGTAGTAATGACCCAGTTGATTGGATAGTTACAAAATCGCGTTACGATATTCTGGGCAATCTACTGGAAGTGACCGATGCCTTGGGTCGTATTGCATTCAAATACAGCTATTCACTGATACCAGAATCGTCGCCGCTGCGTATCGACAGTATCGATGCAGGAGTGCGTAGAATAGTCACTGATGTGACAGGTCTGGAAGTGGAGCGAAGAGATAGCAAAGGCGCACTGATTTTACAAAACTATGATGTACTGCTACGGCCTAAATATTTTTGGGCACGTAATACCGAGCAAGGAGATATGACCTTGCGCCAGCGTAATCACTATGGAGATGATAACGTAGCTGATTTTGATGTCGCTAAGATAAGTAATACTTTAGGGCAATTAACCAAACACTATGATGAAGCCGGTAGCGTGAGTACGTCAGGTTTTGACTTTAAAGGTAATCCGCTAGATAGCACCCGACAAGTCATTGCTGAACAGCATCTGCTAAGCCTTTATGCTAGCGCTCCCAATAATGACTGGGACATAAAGCCCTTTCAGGTAAATTGGCAAGCACCAGCTGGCACTAGTGAACGAGTCTACGCAACCAGTCTATTAAACCCCTTTCAATATACCAGTAGCTCACGTTTTGATGCGCTCAACCGTGCAACAGAGATTGTCTATCCAGAAGATGTGACAGGCAAACGCGCCAAACTAATCCCATATTACAATCGCTCAGGCGCCCTAGAAAGTGTGGCGCTGGATAATGAGACTTATGTAGAACGCATTGCCTATAATGCCAAAGGGCAGAGAATTTTGATTGCCTATGGTAATGGCGCTCTAACCCGCTATAGCTATGATAATAATACTTTTCGTTTAAATCGTTTACGCACAGAGCACTTCGATTTAAATATTCATGCAGCAAATTCCGCAGCCTATAGACCAACAGGTAAGGTGCTACAAGACTTTGCTTACCAATATGACCTCAATGGCAATATTCTAAAAATAGCAGATCGCTCACCTGAATGTGGCGTGCATAATCCAGCACTAAACATCGACGAGCTCGATAGACTCTTTCAATATGATCCATTATCAAGACTAACCTCTGCAACGGGTAGAGAAAGTGACAGATCATTATCTACCCCAAATGGCCCTGAATTACCCCATCATAATGACGTTACAAAAACGCGTGCTTATACCCAAAGCTATCAGTATGACAAAATGGGCAATATGCAATTATTGAAGCATACCCATGTCACTAATAGAGGAAATGTAGTTAGCAACAGAGACTTTACTGTTGAAGCGAATAATAACCGACTTGAGCAAGTCAGTTTTAGCGGAACGGAATTTTCTTATGTTTATGATGTCAATGGCAATATGATAAGCGAAGGATTAGCTCGTCATTTTGAATGGAATCATAGTGATCAGCTGACAGTGTTTAGAACCCAAACAGGCTATAGTGAGTCCAGCATCCATGCCCAGTATCTATATGATGCTTCAGGGCTGCGTGTGATGAAACTGGTACGCAAACAAGGTGGTGGCTGGGAAAGCCGAGTTTACATCGGTGAGCTGTTTGAGCATTTTCGCTGGGATAATTCAGGCGCTAGCCCAAAAGAGAATAATGTCTTGCATATCATGGATAATCAACAGCGGATTGCATTAGTGAGAAGAGGAGACGCTCATCAAAACGATGCTGGGCCAGCCGTACAATTTCATCTAAGCGATCATTTGGGAAGCAGTAATCTGGTACTGGATGATGCTGGGGAAATGATAAATCGGGAAGAGCATTATCCCTACGGTGAAACCAGCTTTGGTAGTTTTGCTCGCAAGCGCTATCGGTTTACTGGTAAAGAGCGGGATGAGGAAAGTGGCTTAAGCTATCATAGGGCAAGGTATTATTCAGTTTCTACAATTAGGTGGATTTCTTGTGATCCTATTGGGATTGCGGGTGGAGTTAATCTGTTTTTGTATGCTAGTTCTAATCCAAATAATCGTGTTGATGGAAACGGTATGCAAGATAAGAAATCATCAAAAAAAAATAACGAGAGGAAGAACTTTTTAGTTATCCATGAAAAAGATAAAGATGTTAATAAAATTAAATCTGGGGTTAAAAGTCATATAGTTATAGAAGTTGATAGTTTTGACGATGTACCTAAGGAGATACTAAATAATCTGGACAAAAATGATAAAGTGGGAGAAATATTAGTTTATGCACATGGGTTCGGAGATGGAATAGAGTTTGATAGTAGCCAAAATCAAGATAGTGTGAACAAATTACAACTTACAGGTGAAAAATTGGAAGCAATATATCACAACAAACTATCATCAAAGACGAAAAGAGATTTATCAAAAAAAATTGATAAAAAATCAAAGATAAATGTTCATTCCTGCGAGACTGGGAAAATAACTGAAGGAAAGTTTCTTTATGCTATTGGAAAATTCTTTGGAGCAAATGGTGTTGAGGTAGAAGGGTATAAGGTTAATGTTAAGTTAACAATAGAGGATGATGGGGGGATTAAGCAAATCTTAACTATTGATAAAAAAGCAGTAAACAAAACTGATGATCATGCTAAAAATCAAATAACTACAGTAAGGGTTAGAGATAAATTTAAGACTCCTATAGCTACAGAAGACCTCAAAAGTGATGCTGAAAATAAAACGATGATGCTTCCTCCGATGCCAGCACCGTAGTAAAACTCACAATTAATAATAAACAATGGAAGTCAATAAATGTAATTAAACATAACCAAAGGATTGGGATCATGGCTAATTTATTTAATGTATCTATCAATCGGGTGCCATTACCGGCACAAAAACCTGTCACCGATGTTTTAAAGGTAATGCTAGGGCCAGACGCGATTGACAAAATCAATCAACTACTAGATGTAGGTGGTTTTGTACTAGGTGGCTTAAACGAACAGGCGGCCGATGTGTTTGCTACTAAGTTACGAGAAGCAGGAGCAACGGTTTCTATAGAGCTTAGCAATACAACCCTAGAATTATTCAGGGTTCGCCTGCTTTCCTTTGGTGAGCAAAAACTACAAGTCATAAAACAAGTCAGAGAGATTACTGGACTGGGCTTAAAAGAAGCCAAAACCTTAGTTGAGAGCAATGGCGTCGTCAAAGATAACTTAGATAAACCATCTGCTATAAAAGTTCATCAGAGATTATCTAGTGTCGGCGCTACCGTGGTTATTGAAGCTATGTCAGGCTCTGACAATGGTGAAGACCCTAAGAAACCCAAACCCGCCAAAGATGATAACTACTTGGTAACAGGTAAAGTCAGTCTTGCTAATGGAAAGCCTGCCAGCGGCGTGCTGATTCGAGCTTATGATAAGGACTTGCGCAGCGAGCAATACCTAGGGGAAGCCTCAATATCATCAACGGGCGACTACGCTATATCTTATAAACAAGAGCAATTTTCTCGCAGTGAAAAAAACAATACCGATCTGTTATTGCGAGTGTTCAACGAAGTTGGTATAGAGCTGGCGTTAAAAACAAAAATTAAAGATGAGCCAGATATATTTTTTAACAGTCCTAAAAAGATGGATATTGATCTACAGCTAGAAGCGTCAGCGGCTGTTAAAGCCTCAGAATATGAGCGTTTAGAAGGGTTACTAAGACCTGCGTTGGATAGTGCAGTACTCGCAGATCTATCTTTGCAAGATATTAGCTTTTTGATTAATGAAACGGAAATAAATGAATTCTCCGATGAGTTCCCTGCTGGTGCTAATAGCATTCACTTTATAGCCCAAAGTGCCAAACTCTCCTACGAAACGAATATACCTGCAGCAGCCTTTTATGGCTGGGCGCGTATGGAGTTTGGGCTTGTACGCAATGAAGCTACTGAACAGCCAACTTTAAATTTAGATACGTTACTGGAACAATCTGATAAATATCTAACAGAGGCATTAAAGCAGGCAATAGCAAAAATTATTATTCCAGCATGGTTAGCAGAGCAAATCGACTTAATATTAAGTCAACTGCAACGTTTACGTGACGAAAAAACACAACAAGAAAAAGACCATTGGATACTACATGAAGTAAAAGGAGTGTTAATAGACTCGGTAAGCGCTGAACCATTGGTCGGTTTGTTAGTAAATGCTCAACCTCTTGACGAAGACCGCTCGCTGCATTTGCAAGGAAGCATCACCAATGGGCAGGGTGAATTCATCCTCACTTATGCATTGCCTCCAGAGTCAACACTTTCAAATCTCTCATTGGTTTTAAATATTGAAGCCTCTAATGGTGATGAGCTTGATGAACAAGAGGTAAGCTTGCCAGTAGAGCAAAAAGAAGCTGTCATAATAAAGATAACTGTCCCTGTTCCAATAGAGCCCGGCGAAGCGTTACAGCTAACGGCATTACCCATAACGTTTTCCAATGACTTAAATACTTTTTTGAAAAAGAATAATCTGACCAATATCGCTGAGCTGCGTAAGCTTGGGAATCTTGAAACTGTAAAAGGATTGCCAGAAACACTGCGTGCAAGTGACGAGGTCAGACAATTACAAGCACAGGTTGATTTGTCTTTACTCTCTACTGACTTAAAGCCTGCAGAACAGATTAAGCAAAATCAATTGTTAATAGACAAAGGTTTCGCTAGTTTTTCTGCGATTGCTGATATGCCTGTAGAACAGTTTGTATCAGTCATTGGTAATGATGGGATTGTTTCACCAGCGATACAGCATGCACAAGCACGCTATCTAGATTTTCAATTGGCAAATGCCTATCTTGATATTAAAACAGGTGGTACGAATAACCCAGAAGAGCTTCAACAAGACTCAGCATTAAGCTGCCAATGTGAAGACTGTGTATCGGCACTAAGTCCAGGTGCATATCTAACAGATTTGATAGGCTATGTAACTTCGAACGTCACTCAAGCAAGCGGCACTGCCATTACGCTTGACTTTTTGGTGGATAACTTTCATCAACCTTTATCCAAACTGCCAATTAATTGTGCAGCAACAAAAACCCAATTAAGACAAGTTAGAATTGCCTGTGAAGTACTCCTTGCTGCTATAGATACCTCTCAATTAAATTTTGTGATTACTGACGAGCGCGTCGCTAAATATCGTCAGGCAGCCTACCAGTCATTGCTTAGAAATATAGGTACTTCCCAGTTTGACCTTGATAGAGCATCATCAGATGCCGATATCGAAGCCATTGCCAATCGTCTAGGTATTGACCCTAATTATGTAAAAGAATTACAGCTGCAATCGGGTGCTCACCAAATTTTAGCTAATGCGTTATCAGAGCATAATTTAGAGCGGATTTTTGGTTTGCCAGCTTATATGGAAACGTACATTGATATAGATATTCCACGGGTACGCTTACTTGATCCATTAAGGTTTTTAAAAGCAGAGCAAAAACGCCCTGAGCTTTATGACTGGCGATTAGAGCGTCTAAAAAAACAATGGAAAGAAATAGATTTTCCTGAAAGTCCGTTGTCACAAAACACACCGATTATTGATCCTGATGTGATCGGGCCTGATGATTTTCGTCATCCTGACGAGCTTAATACTGCTTTTGAGCTCTGGAAAACGAGGCGTGAATGGGTTGATGAACAGATTGCCCGTATTCATAGCAAGGTTATTTCCGATTCTAATAACCCCTATGGTCTAGCGACTGCTATTGCAGAAATTACTGTGCCCACGACGCTCGGTAATCTGATTGCTCAACAAGCGCTATTGGCAAACGATGCAAAGATTATCGAGGATGCAACATTTACTCAATGGCTCAGCGAAAGACAGTTAAGCGTTGAGGCGTTAAATGAGCTGGCAAGATTCGCAACCGATGTAGAAGTAGGTAAAGAATACAATGAGGAGGAATGGCAAACCTATGTAACCAATGCCACCAATATAATTGTCAATAGTGTAAAAAGAGCCGCTTATAACAGTTGGGTATTAGAAGAGGCTAATATTAGCTTGAATATGACGACATTTTGGCCGTCTTTGACGGAACCACAAGAAGGAGAATGGTCACTACTTTTGGAAAGTGAAAAACCACTGCTTGATCCTGAAAACATTGAACCAAAAAAGCTGCCAGACGGTAAGTTTGCGCTCACTGCACGCACATTATGGGACGAGCGCCGAATACAATTAAATGAGAAACAAAAAGAATACGCTGATATTTTAAAATCAAAAACGGCAGGTCGGTTAGACGCGATTATGAGTGATGCCTTTGGGACAGTACCTGATATTGAAAACATCAATACCAAGCTCAACAGTTTAGATCAGGCTGAGCAGTCAGAGGCAAAAGCACAAATATTAGCGTTAAATCTGGATCAAGAAAGCTTTATAACACTGGTATCTGCTAGTTTGATTTTAAAGGGTGACCAGCAAACATTATCTAATACAGTGCAAAACAATCTATCTGCCGCTCTAGTTTCTGCATATAAGTTTAATTTATTATATCAAGATTGGCTGTTAGAAGAAGCCCGTTTGCCATATTGGCAATCTCTCAAAGCGCGCTTACCAAGATGGCGGGCAAGCCAGTTACAAAGACAGCAATGGCAACAAACATTAAAGCAGGCGAGTACGCCGCCATTGATTGATCCTGATGTGATCTCTGGTGATGTGTTAATCGAGCCTATCATTGGCAACTTTGCTTATGATACTTGGCGCTCACGTACGAAGCTAATTGATATAGAGCTAAATACTATCCGAGATAGCATAGAACAAAACGGCAATGTTACCGATGATGTCATTAAGCCAGATGCTATAGAAAATTTATTTAGTGAAGAAAAATATCTAGGTATCTCTCATCAAGACCTGATAGCACTTAGTCAACTCGAAGAAAAAGGAGTTTCTATCACAAGCCGGCTACAGCAAATAGCGCTGGTAAGAGAGGCCTATTTATTTTTGTTGGACGTCGCTAAACGTATAGAAAAAGGATCGAAGGTATTAGCTGGTACACGTGAAAATATGTATGCCATTCTTTTGCAAATCTGGAAAATAAAACAGTTCGCTACATGGAGAGAAGAAGAGAAGAGCAGGCTTTCACTTAGCCCTGAGTTTTTTAAATATCCTACACAGCGTCCTACATTCACAGTGCAACAAGAGGCACAAAAATGGCGTATTGATACACGTAGACAACGCGAGTGGTATAGAACGCTAAAAGCAAGAATTGATCAACAAGAGGTGCTTGCATCTAGTCTTAAATCAATGGTCTCTGAGGTAGAAGAACAAACTTTACCGTTGCTTAGAAATGCTTTGGTAAACATCATTGACCCTTCATCTGATGATTTGACCATTAAATCAGAAAAGCTCACCAAGCGCTTTCTTATAGACCTGCAACAAAGTGGCTGCCAGATGACCACCCGTGTCAGCATGGCGCTGGAGGTCTTGCAAACCTTAGTATTCTCAATTAGGTCAGGCAAGATTGATATTGCGGATGTTGAGCTGAAAATAAGCTCAAAGCAGTTTGAACAAGAATGGAGATGGATGGGTTCTTATGCCACTTGGAAAGCGGCGATGGGCGTATTTTTTTATCCTGAGCAGATTTTGTATCCTTCTTTACGAGAAGAGCAAACATCTGAATTCAGTCGGTTAACGAGTAATACCTTGAATCAGCTTTCTCCTAAAGATGCTTGTAAAATAAGTGAAGCTTATTATGAGTACCTTAAAGACATTAGTGCTTTAGAAGTTAAGGCAACTTGCTGGGGAAGTACTTCGATTAAAAGCAAACAAGAATGTTTTACAGAAAGTATCTCGAAACAAAAAGTTAAAGACCTGTTTTATCTTTTTGGAATTAATAATGAGACCAAACACTGTTACTGGTCGACATTTGACTTGAAAGCTCAAGCGAGTGCAGCTTTAGCTGCTGCGTTTTTATTGAATGTAGAAAAACAAACATTTCAGTCTTCTTGGCAGCATTTACCTATTGGTGACGTAAATGTGACTGATATAGTAGGTGCAACAACTTATCAGAATAAAATGTATGTAGTTTTAAGAATTATCGTTAAAGAAAAGAATAAACTAGGTTCTCTACTGTATGACCTTGAAACGAACACATGGAGTGAGTTGGTTGAGTTGGGAATTCCTAGTAGCCCTAGAGGCGCTTCGTTTACCATGGTACAACAGGACCTTATGCATAATGAGCCCCAACCACCTACTATATGCTGCTTAGCTCTAACTGCTCCCAAAAAGTTTTCTTCTTATAAGTTTTCTGGAAGCGCTGGTTATATTTACTATAAGGAAAATATCGATAACCAATATTCATCTGTATTATATACAAACACCTTAACTAAAGAAAATACTTGGGTAAATAACAAATGGACGATTATTACTTATCTCGATCATCCTGTTTATCAAACAAATTATATTGTCGGAGAAGAGTCAAAGATTACTTCTGCTGTCCAATATAAAAATGGTTTATTAATTTCAGTAAATATTGAAAAGATTTATCAGTCAAGTACAAGTTCTAACTCTAGTTTACAAGGATATATATATGGCATAAAAGGTTCAAGTCTAACTATAGGTTTGAGTTTATTTTCTAATCAAACTAGAGACTTAGATGATTACCTAACAATAAAGTCTTCAATTAAAACTAAGAGCTCATACCTTAATGATGTTACAGGGCGTTCTGAAAAATCTATTAATGAGTTGAGGAATGAAATAGTTTCACTTGAGAAAAAGAAAGAAAGTATTATTTCAGAAGATGATTATACTAAATGGTTATCAGGAAGAAATGGACCTGGTTTGTATCCTATTGGTGCGTTACGCATTGATTCTAGCAAAAAAAATGTAACGAGGCTTCATGTTTTTAGTACGTATAATCTATCTTATGATGTTGAAGACCTACCAGATTCAGATGAAAAGTTAAATGATTTTGCTTCAAGTTTTAATGTATTTCTTCCAGAAAAAAAACTTTTGACAAGCTCTCAAAACAATAAAAGAATCTCACTAGCTACACATAATGGTAAGCCAATACTCAACTATAGTTACGACATCTTGTACAATATTGAAGTAGATACAAATTATTTTAGACCGGTATATTCCATTATAAACAGTAGGACTAATACTGGATTACTAGATGTAGTTTTCAAACTTGATATAGCTCCTAACCTACAATCAAATCCCATTCAAATCAGTACCGAAACAAATATTGAGAGCCAGCAATATAGACGAAATTGGATACACGAAAATAGCGTCTCGAACGACTATGCAAATAGAGGGTATTTAGATGAAGCATATTATTACTTACCTGTTTGGATCGCTGAACAACTCTCTCGCTATGGTCATTATAAAGAAGCATTAGAGTGGTACAGTCTGGTATTTGATTATAAATCTACTACTAATCGTAAAATTTCATGGGTTCTTCAGCAGGAAGACCGATTTGATCATGATTATAATAGGAATAGCGAATGGCCAGTGCAATTAAATCCTCATGCATTTGCCCAAAACAGAAAAAATACATATACCCACTTCACAATACAATCAATTATCCGCTGCTTGCTTGATTATGCAGACGCTGAGTTTACTTATGATACCAGCGAAAGCGTAGCGCGAGCTAGAAACCTCTATAATACTGCATTAGAACTGATTGAGTCAGAACTGCCTGTTCAACCTGAGAATAAGTGCTCAGCATTAATTGAATCGCTTAAATATACGGTCGAAGATATAACTTTACAGCCTTATTATGAGTATCTTAAATCAAGGTTGGGTGAGCTTAATTCAACACAGGTATTAAAAAACACACTGGTAGAGGTGCGTAATAAGCTAAACAGCAACTTCTCTGAAGAAAAAAGATTGGCTAATGCTTTAGAGGTTATACAAATGGCGTTGGGCGAGCGAAAAGCATCCTTAACTGCTACAGAGGTTATAACTAAATCTTTGCTAACCAAACAAGATTTTAGCCGGATACTACTTTCTAATTTAAATATATCTACTAACTTCTTTAAAACTGATCGCTTACTGTCAAGATTAGCCAGCTTAAACTCAAATATAACAGATAATGATAGTGCTGGAATTGAAACGGTTGAGATAGCTGATTTTAGCGAAATAGTAATAGGGTATTCCCCGCGCTTATCCTTTGAGTTTTGCATCCCCAATAACCCAACAGTTAAATTTCTCTTGCTAAGAGCCAAGCTTAATTTATTCAAAATCCGTAATTGTATGAATATTGCGGGAATGCAGCGTGAGCTTGAGCCATACTCAGCGCCGATAGACGTAGAGAGTGCATTGCCAAGTATGGGGGCTGGAGGACAGATAAATCTGGCAAGCGTGACGAGAATCAGACCGACACAATACCGTTATCCAGTATTGGTTGATCGTGCAAAGCAATTGACTCACTTGGCACAGCAGACGGAAGCTTCATTCTTTAGTACTCTGCAATCGTTAGACCAAGAAAAATACACTTTATTTAAAGCGCGACAGGACGTTGAATTATCACGAGAAGGCGTAAAATTACAAAAATTACGTGTGCGTGAGTCAGAGAATGGTCTTGGCTTGGCTGAGTTGCAGCTAGAGCGAACTGCTATTTTGGTTGAAACCTATGCTGAATGGTCAAGCGAAGATATGCTTGATTTGGAAAAGCAACTACTCGATCAGTATAAGTTTCATCAGGATGTGCAAATCCTTTCTGCCTTTGCAAATTATGCATCACATATAGCCGGTCTTGCTGTTACCGCTGCTGCAGGAGGTGCAACAGGAGGTGCCCCTGCCTCAGCAGCAGCTGCGGCGGCTATCATTCCAATATATGCTGAAACGGTTAGCCAAAGCGTGTTAGCAACAAGCCAATTCAAAATAAACACACTTTCACAATCAATCAGTATTGCACTACGCAATCGCGAATACCAACTACAGCATCAACTGGCAGAGCAAGATGTACAGATAAGTAATCAACAGATTAAACTAGCTAATGACCGCATTCAGATTACCGAACAAGAGCAAGCTATAGCCGAAATTCAGTCAGAACAAGCCAGCGGTAATGTTATTTTCTTACAAGAGAAGTTTACGAATGTAGAGCTCTACGACTGGATGAGCGGTGTGCTAAAAAGTATCTTCCGTTATTATCTGCAACAGGCGGCTGCTATGTCAAAACTGGCTGAAATACAGCTGGCGTTTGAGAGACAAGAGCCTTTATTCGGTGTCATTAAAGATGACTATTATGAATTGCCTAATTTCGATGGTAATAATTCGGCAAGTAGTGACTCTGCTACGGCTGATAGACGAGGGCTGACAGGTTCGGCAAGATTATTAAGAGATATTACCAAGCTTGATCAATATGCTTTCACCACAGATCAGCGCAAACAACAACTCAGTGTTAATTTCTCATTATCACAACTTGACCCCTTTGCCTTCCAACAATTTAAGCAGACGGGTATTTTAAATTTCGACACATCAGGTAAAGTGTTTGACCGACGTTTTCCAGGACAATATCTACGTCTGATTAAACAAGTTAGAATCTCGGTAATCGCGCTAGTTCCTCCTGTGCAAGGAATCAGTGCTACGTTGACTTCTAGCGGTATATCTCGTGTGGTAATAGCAGGTGATGTATTCCAGACTGTTGTTATTCGCCGAGATCCGGAGTCAATTGCCTTCTCCAATCCTATTGGCGCATCAGGTGTCTTTGAGTTGAGCCCTAATCCTGAAATGTTATTGCCCTTTGAAGGCAATGGGGTGGATACCAGGTGGGAATTTCGTTTACCAGAAGCCTCTAATCCAATGGACTTTAATACCATTGCTGATGTGTTATTAACTATTGAATATACGGCTTTGCATGATAGAACTTATCAGCAGCAAATACAGCAAGAGCTGGACACATATACCAGCTTCGATAGAGCTTTCAGCTTCCGCCAAGAATTCTCTGATGCATGGTATGATCTGCATAATCCAGAGCAGACGGACACTCCTATGAGCGTGAGTTTTGAGACGACATTGGCTGATTTTCCCTCCAACATTAATGAGCTAATCATTAGCCACGTATTAATGTATTTTATCGCTGACAGTGACTTGCCTAGTGTCTTCGCAGCTAAACTGTTCTTTACACAACATCAAGATAGCAACACATTAGGAGGCGAAGCATCACCGATTGATGGGGTAATCCGCTCAAATACGAACGGAACAAACTGGGCTGCCATAGGCGGGAGCGTACCAAAAGGGAAGTGGCAGTTGGAGCTGCCTAATATCCCCGTTATTAAACAACTATTTTCAGATGAAAAAATTAATGATATTTTGCTGGTTTTAACTTGTGAGGGTGAGCTACCTAGTTACCTTATGTAATATGGCTTCGGAAATTGTAATACCTTACATAGATATTTATAAATTTGCCATACATAAGGTATTAAAATTTATGATGGATTTTGAAAAGAATATGATTAATTCTAGTGGTTCAAATGTATTCAAATCCCAGTATTAACAACATGACTTAGAAAAAACACAATTCGAATCTTAGTCATTACCTGTATACAGGTAATGGTATATAGAGTTGTTTTGAGGTATTTAATTTATAGTCGTTTCGTATGTGTATATGCATTATTGATATTCTCAGCCCCTTGATGATGAGTGTAATGCATCAGCTTGTAATCGATGTGATTAGTCTAGTGGCAGATGATGACATCGATTAGTCGGTAACCTTTTCTCTTCATCATGAATTGTCCTTAAAGGTATGAAGAGGTTTCAACAGTAAAACCTAAAAATTTAACAACCGTATAGTATAGTACTGCTGCTATATAACAAAACCCCCTTGTAGCGCGCGGCATACAAGGGGGTTTTATTATGTATCGTTATATATGATAGTGCGCCCACCAAGACTCGAACTCGGATCGATCGCTTAGGAGGCAACTGCTCTATCCTGTTGAGCTATAGGCGCATTATGGAGTGCTATTGTAAAAAAAAGCTCGTATAAAAGCAATCAACAACGACAAATAAAAGTGATTTGACTTTACGCACCATTGCTAAGAGCGTCAGCTACTTGTACTGAGCTTTCATCTGCTGTAGGTTTGGCACGCGATGTCGGGTTAAACAAGTCATTTAAATTATTTCTGTAACCTTCAATATTTTCATAGTCATACTGTTTTAAAATGTCTTGTCCGACACTTGATAGTATGAAATTGCGAAAGCTTGTAGCAGCAGGGTTTTCGGTTAAAATCACGCCATCTACCGTTTCGGTGTTTTTTAGCGCATAGCTAAAAGAGGATAGGTTGCGCGCTTCTTTATTATCATTTGGCGTATCGGCATTTTCATGCTCATCGTTATCTAGGCTGTTGTTTATAATATCAGCAGTCTTATTATGCTCAGCTTGTAACGCTTTAAGAGATGCTTGCAAAGGTGCTAAGCGGTCTTTAGTGATTTTATCATCGGCCATAATAATATCAGTATTGACAATATATCTTGAATTTTTGTTAATTGCGCTATTGTCAGGAGTAGTAGGATTATTAGAATTCTTAAGATCTGGTAAGTCTAGTAATTCATCAGTATTTACGTAGCGTGCTAACACTTGCAACTTAGGATAGCGTGATTCAAAGCGAACAATGACATCATCTAACGGAACTTGTAGCTTATCTTCCGCCTGTACATATAAAGTTCTAGTAGTAACTGAGTCGTCCTCATCAGCAGAGGTGTCACTATTAGTACTTGCCATTATAGGAAGTGGGTCTATACTTCTGCGATTACTGTTCCATAGCCACGCAAAAACGCCAATAAAAATAGCCAGCAGTAATAAAACCAGTCCTGCCAATAGTAGCTTATAGTCTCTCATAGGTTACTGCTCATCTTATATTTCAATATATGGTTCAAATTATTTTAGTATTTTTTCTAATGGGGTTAAGAGTTCTATTTAGGGTCGATGATGCAATACCTCATTGGTTAGTTCCGCCAGCATATTATCAAAAGTATTCTCTTCAGTAGCTGATTTGGCAGACTCAAAGGTCTCCGTTTTTTCGATTGGGTTTACTACGTCTGTTTTTGTATTATCTAAAGACTGAATATTCGGAACAGAGGGTTTTACGCTTGATTGATGAGCGGCTAGCGGCGATTCGCCATTATTAAGTAGACTCTTTAACCATTCAAAACCATGAACCTCCCACCATGCTTCAAAGCGAGGTAAGGTGCTTCCACGTATAGCGGTCGGTAAGTTTAAGGTGCGTAATGTTTGTGCCAGTATGGGATCGGTAACGATTTGATTGCGACTAAGATAAAGCGACTTTGTGTTACCATCATAAGTCTGCCGGCGTTGCCAAGCCGCATGATCGACTTTCATACGAGGTAATTGCCACAGCTCACCGCGAAAATAAACGACATAAAGTCGCTTTTCGGGATGAACAAAAATAGCATCAATGGGACGCAGTGGCATAATAGGCAGTCATCTCGTATTTGAAGTTCAATTGGGGTTAGATATTAGTCAAGCTCACTGTAAATATATACCTTACGCAAGCTGAACGACACTGAATGTCGTAAGCGACTACGTGACTGAGCAATATGCTAGTAAATCTCTAGCATCGGTGGCACACTATGACACTACGCTATAGCGTATGTATCTTTTGTTTACGTTGTTAGATGCAAATGCCATAAATCAGCAACTAGTAGCAATCAATAACAATTGTTATTGATCACCAATTGAGGTCATCTTAGCAGAAATATATGATTGGCACGACCGCCAATATTGAGCTGATAAGTGTTGTCATTGGTGACTTTTATTTTAAGAGCCATGATATCAAGAAAACTTCTGTTTAGATATAATGCTTCTATATTATCATGAATGATCTCTCTGGATATTTTATCAGGTCATCTACGATCGATTAAATCTCTTTATACCGCCTCCATTGCATTGCTATTATCGTAGCGTGTACTAGGTATTGTTTATCTTATTTTAATTAGATTATTGTTTATGTTTAGAATTATTCAGTCCCATCGTACCGAGATTTTGGTTGAACAGTTATTGGCCGCTTACAAGTCCAAAAATCAGCCTATATTTGAAGAGTTTGTCGTTATTGTGCCATCGATGGTGCTGGGTGACTGGTTGGATAAGTCTATTGCAAGCCAAGCGGGTATCAGCACGTTAGTCACGACGACATTTTGGGGTCAGTATCAGTGGACATTGATGCAAAAATTGTTGTCTGAGCACAATACTTGGTTGGAGAATAATCAGCGCACGCAAGAAATTATTACCGTGCCAGAGGTGGCAGTACTGACTGGCTCGGTGATGCAGTGGCGCCTGTTCGGTTACTTTACCTATTATCAAACGCAGATTATGACGGACGATAAGCATCCGCTCTATCCGTTGCTATCAGCTTTAATAGACGATGAGGCTGATCGCAGTCAGCAAGATGTTCGGCTATGGTCGCTTGCGACTGATTTTTCGCGAGTATTTGGTCGCTATCTGAATCACCGTGAGGAATGGTTGACCTTATGGTCTGAAGGTAAAGCGCTAGACGTGGAGACGTTGGTTGCTGAAAAGGATAAGCTGACGTTAGAGTTTGATAAATACGCTGGCATGACACCTGAATGGTTAGTTGCGCATTATGTAGAGCTAGAGGCGGCGCAGCGACATCTATGGCGGTTATTATTTGCCTCTGTATATGAGCATCGCTCTTCTATTGAGCGCCGGTTTTGGGAGGTTATGACAAAGGATAGCAGTGAGACAGGCGTCGATATTAAGTCGATCTTGCCGACTCAATTGCATATTTTTACGATTCAGCAATTGCCGCAAAACGAGCTAGATTTTTTACAGCGCTTGTCAAAACATCTCGATATTACCTTGTTGCATTACAATCCATCGCAGCTTTTTTGGGCAGATATCGTCGATAAGCAATGGCTACAGCGCCAACAGGTAATTAATCCTGAAAGTGTGTTTTTGCGTGATTACGGGCATACCTTGTTATCACGTCTTGGCAAACAATCGCGTGAGACCTTTGCGATGCTGGCAGGGCTGTCTGGTAATGAGGATAAAGATGGTTTTGTATTGGACTGGCAAGATAAGTTTGATATAAAAGATGAGTATCAGGCTTCTTCAGTCAGTCGTAGTGATGAGCGGCCGATGAGTCTGCTTGCGCACTTGCAGCAAGATGTGTTGATGCTTGATGAAAGCTCAACTCAGCAAGTTACAGCAGGGCGGCTCAGTGCTGCGCTTGGGACACAAATGGCACTCAACCTAGAAGATTCAGAAAACCAAGCCGACGTTGATAGCCTCAATAGTAATGAAGTAAATAGCCTAAGCAATGATAATCATCATTCAAACCAGCACATAGAACAATGGTACAGCGACGATACGCTAAAAAATAAATATCATGAGCAACCGCGTCAGTGGAATATCTCACAATATGACAATAGCCTAAGTATTCACTCTTGCCATAACCTTCAACGTCAACTTGAAGTACTACGCGGAATGATCGGGCGCTGGCTTAATGAAGCCAATGACGATGGTAGCATGCGCCACTTATCTGACATCGTTGTGCTTTTACCAGATGTGGAGCGTCATCATGATTTGATTACCTCGGTATTCGTACAAGGCAGAGGGCAAGATGGCCTGACGCTCCCGGCCAAAGTCACAGGGGTGGTTGATAAGTCGATTCGCCAACTGTGGGAAGCTATTAGCGGATTTTATAGTTTGCTAGGTAGTGACATGGCACGTTTTGAAGCGGCGGTAGTCATGGATTGGTTAATGCTGCCGCCACTATATGAAAGTCTTGGCTTAACCCATGAGCAGATGAGCCGTGGCTGTGACTTGTTGGAACAGGCGGGCTTTGTACGCGGTTTTGATGAAGCGCATTTGCAGCAGACATTAGATGCCGCAGACTATGACTACCGCTTTAGCTTTGCTTACGCTTTGGACCAAATCGCCTTAGGCCTAGTGATGCCAGAGGCGGGTATCAGTGATTGTCTGTATCCGGACAATTGGCAAAACGATACCTTAGCGGAAAAAACCGTGCCTATTTCAGCGATTAGTTTAAATGATGCGCCTATCGTTGAGGCCTTATGCCGTGTCCATGCTGGGCTCAATATGTGCCGACATGACTATCAAGCAAGCTATAAAGCCGAAGAGTGGTTAGACCGTATAGAAAACCATATCATCCATCCATACTTTGGTGCGCTCGATCAAACCCGCCCTATGCGTGCTATTTTCAATGCCATGAACGGTTTTAAAAGTAGCTTAAGGGCCAACCGCCATTATCAACGCTATCATGCTCAAATAGATGATCAATTAAATATTGAGACAACTGCTGGTAATGTTTCTGCTGGCACTGACAAGCTAAATGCCGCTCAAGTGGAAGCACAGTTATCGAGAGTGAGCACCTTGCCATTAAAGCTTAGCTTCATGCTTAGCAGTATTGAGGACGAGCTAGAAAGCCAGCAAGTCAGTGCCGAGCCGACAGGGGTCATTACTTTTGGGCGTTTCGGTGCGCTGCGTAATGTACCGTTCGGACTGGTGGTGATGCTCAATATGGATTTGTCTGAATTTCCAAATCGCGACCGTGATAACCGCTATGATTTGATGAAAGCAGGACTGGCCAAGCGCGGTGATAGATTTAGCGAAGATGATGACAATGGGGCATTCTTAGACGCTGTACTATGCGCGCGCAATGCGTGCTGGATTTTTTATAATGGTCAACGTTTAACCGATACCCATGAGCATTTGCCTGCCAACCCAGTCAGTGAGCTATTGCAGTTTTTGCGCGGTGAAGTGCAATGGCAGTGGGATCCTCTTAAAAATGCTCAAAAAGAGGCGCAGGCTGATTTAACTGCTCAAGTGCAACGTTATCTACCTGAACTGATTGAGAAATGGCTTGTCACGCGCCATCCAGCGCTACCCTTTGCAGATGAAGTATTCGTACAGCCCGACTCTTTATCTACCAATTCTAGCTATGAAAATAATGTTGAAAGAAACAATGAGCAGGATGACGGTCAAGAGCTTATTCAGTCATTAACGCGCGCGATGCAAAGCGAAAAGCTTTATCAAAAAAGCACCAATGCGCCTGCAAAAGTCTGGCAAGCGGTGTTTGAGCGTCTGCAAGCGCAAATTGATACGGACACACCCAATCATGCTATCAAAGTCGTGCTACCTAATAGGGCTGAATACGCTGCTATTGCCGCCGCTATCACTCAACCTATTGAGCTAACCGCTGAGCACAATACGTTCCTTTTTGATGTTCAGCAGGTTGATATGCAGTATTTGTACTATCATGTACGTCATCCGGCAAAGCACTTCTTAAAAGAGCAGCAAGTGCATGTTGTGTTGCCAACAGAAGATACGATGCATCAGGAGCCGTTAGCGTTATCAGGCTTGGGTGCTTATGCGGTGAATGCGCAGCTACTAACTGACTTATACGCAAGCTCCTATACTAATAGTGATAATGCAGAAGAACGTCAGCAGACAACGAAACGTTTAAATGGTTTGCTATATGACCGAGTCATGCCCGCTGGCGTCGCCCGTCAATCGACCTTACAGTATCAACAGCTAAAGATTACCCAACAATGTCAAGACTTTGCCGAGCAGCTAACTGCATTGGGTATTGATGTTAATACTGGTATGAACAGTGATGTAAATACGGAGCAATGCCTGAAATTATTAACGCCATGCGCGGAAAAAATGGTCAGTGTGCAAGCACCTGCTATGAATGCACAAGGTCAATTGCAAATCAAAGGTGTTGTACCGCTAGAGATTAATACGCCAGATGCAGCAATTTCACCTAAGCTCTGGCTAAATATCTTACCCAATAGTGCTCGTACGCAGCATTTATTAAGCTTTTGGTTAGCTCATGTGTATTGGCAAGTATCGCGATGTACTACTGAGGCACAAGTCGCTGACGGTGATGGCAAAAGTATCTGGCGCTTTAGTAAAGGTAGTGATGAATATAAAAAGTTTAAAGGTAAAGCGACCTTTGCACTTGCGCCGATAGACTATGACACGGCATTAGCAGAGCTGCTCAAATGGGTTAGGTTTGCACAGATTGCCAGCAGTACACCGATGACCGTGTTACCTGTACACGCGATGACTTATTTGGATAAAGTGAGAGAGGCGCAAAAGGGGGATACAAGCTATCAGCCGAAGCGTAGTGACTTTGACAGCTGGTTATGGGCAGGCTTTAACAGTGATGTCATCTATGATACCTGTGCCCAGCACGAGCTTTGGCAGTATATATTACAAAACCAAGATGCCTTTAGTGCGCTTACCGATGCTTTGCCGTCTTTAGCTCAGCCATTGTTTGGGATGATGGATAACGCGTTAGAGCCGTTATAGAGCCTGTTTTATTGCTCTTATAAACTTCTTAACAATCTTCTCAAATATAGACCTTTTACAGTACTAATTTGTGTTTTTGTAGCATTATTTTAAAGCATTGAACAAGTGATTTCTTATGGATCAGTATGATAACGATAGCAGCAGTCTTAATAGCGATTTTAATAGTATGAGTCATGAAACGGATGCTTTTGCTAGCACTGCAACCGATAGCGTTAATGATGTTGATAAGGTGGCCGAAAAGTCTGAGCAACCGCCTGCAGTTCGAGTGCCGTTAACTGGTAAGTACTTGATAGAAGCTTCAGCGGGTACAGGTAAGACATGGACGCTGACGGGCATTGTCCTACGCTTACTGATTGAAGCCAAACGTGCTCCTGAACATATCATCGCCACTACCTTTACTCGGGCAGCGGCGGCTGAGATGCGCGAACGTATTCATGCGCGCTTGGTTGATTTTTATCAAGTACTGCAATGGCTCAATAAGCTGCAAGCTGATACCAATACTCATTCAATTTTATACCCGCAATTTAACAGTATTAAAACTGACAATATCAATACGAACAACAGCACCAAGAAAGCCGACTCAAAATCCACTGATAACGCCAAGAAAGCCAAAGAGACGAGTAAAGTAAGTCCTGAGCAGAAGCAAGCGCGCCTGCAATGGCTAGAGACGCAAGCCAAGCTGGCAGGAACCGCTGATCTCGTGACAGATCCTATCAATAGCCATCTGATTGAATACCTATTGGATCATACGGAAGAATATCCTTTAGCCGATGCTATCAGACGCTGTGCGTTGGTACTGACGACGTTAGATAAGCTATTTGTTGGTACATTAGACAGTCTGTCACAAAAATGGCTGTCTGAGTATAGCGCGGAAACGGGACATCAGCAGGGCATGCAAATTAGCGATGATGAGCAGACGGTGATAGAGAGTATTATTCATGATGCCGTACGTGCGCATCATAGTTATATGTACTATCAGCAGCCTGAGATATATCAATTACTACAGCATACCAATCGTCTGACCACACCAGCAGATCATCTAAACGTAGCACAAAAGTCCTTGCAATTTATCTCCACACCTATTGAGCCTGTTGATTTGGGCGAGCCAATAAACTTTACCGCTTACCAGCGAGCACTAGATGATTTTAAAGACTGTGATCTAACAGACGTAAAGCCGTACTTTGATAAAGACTATCGCAAAGCGCAAGGGATGACTTGGAATGCAAGTCTTGCTACTAAAGTAGATCATATAGGTAATATACAAATTGCCATTCAAAAAAACGGCGCGGCATTTTTTACCCATTTGGATGAGGAAACCCAAAAGTTTTATGATGCACTGCCTTATACATTTCTCAGTAAAGACGATGGCGGCAAAGGTTTTAATAAAGGTAAAGAGCTTGCGCGCCAAACCTTTATCAATCTAGACAGCATAAATGCTCTAAAAACGCTACATGATTATACTACGCAGATTGAGCTGTATCTTGATGGGCTCATTGAAAACCTAAATCGTGATATCGCGTTAAAGGTAAGACAAAAGCTACCATCGGTCTTAGAAGAGCGACGCGAGACGACTTTTGCTCTACAAATGGTACGGTTGAATCAAGCGCTAACCGGTAAACAAGGGCAGCGGCTGGCACGTTATATTCGTCATCATTATCCCATTGCCCTGATTGATGAGTCACAAGACATCAATGGTGAGCAGGCGCGTATGATTGAGCGGATCTATCTGTCTAGGAAGACTGATAATAAAGACCCTCGTGCGCAAGACAGAAGTCGCGGCTTCTTATTATTGGTAGGTGACCCTAAACAGGCGATTTATGGTTTCCGTGGTGGTGATGTGGCCAACTACAACGCCATGAAAGCAAGGTTTGATGATAAGCATATTATGAGCTTGAATGTGAATCGACGTTCAAATGAGCGCTTAATCACGGCACTGAATCACTGGTTTGGACGCACAAAACCTGCTACCGATGTGAATGAGTCTACAAGTTCAGGCGTTGTTGATGAGTTAGCCCAGTTGGGTAAGGGTATTTACTACCAGCATATTACTGCGGTTAATACGGAGTCGCGATTATCTTGGCAGCAATCAACCGCTGAACAAACTGTCAGCCTATCTTCTGAAACCGCTTCCATTGCATCAAATAGCCCAGTTAGTGTCATCCATCTGCCTTATAACAAAGAAGCTAAGCACAATGCTTGTGAGCTGACTGCCTTACATATTGCCGCACTTCTTGGTAGTGATCAGACCATAGAGGGACGACTATTAAAACCAAGTGATATCGGTGTATTGGGCCGTACCAAAAAAGATTTAAAGCAAGTCGAAGATATGCTCGCTAAGCTTGGCGTGCCGACATTAGAGACGGCGGAGAACAACGTCTTTGACACGCCTATAGCCGCTGATCTAGCAGCATTGCTAGAGGCCATGCTACGCCCGCATCGCCGTGACATTATCAATCGAGTGTTGACCAGTCATTTTTACCAATTAAGTCTCAACGATGTGCAAGCACTGATGCAAAGTGTGGATGACGAAAGCTTAGAGCAAGCTATTGGAATATCAGATACAGATGGTGAACAAGCTGCACTTAAGCAGCGTTATCAAGACTTCCAAAATTATATAAAGATAGCCGCTAGCCAGTGGCAGCATAATGGCATCTTGTCTGCACTGCATTATTTGTTTGGTCATAACCCAATGGCCTACAAGACAGAGAGCCATACAGGGCGTCCAACAGAACGTCAGAGTATTTGGGTAGGTCTTGCAGACTTAGAAGATGGGGCACGCCATCTGATGGATTTACGCCATCTAATGGATATCTTAGCTCAGTACGGGATGCATATTGGTGAGCATGAAATGCTGGCATGGTATAAGAAAAACATGAATAGTAAACGAACACCTGAATGGGCGAAGCAGCAACCATTGCCGACTGAGTCAGGTGTCCAATTGATGACCATTCATAAATCTAAAGGGTTAGAGTTTCCAGTGGTATATGTCATTGGTATGGATGGGACTAGCAAAAAAGCCGGTGATAGCAGTAAACATAATTTATTTTTATTCGATCACAAGAGTGCTGATAGTAGTAGTGATAACGATAATAATAGTGACGTCAACAACATCCATAATAACAAGACTGAACGTCGTCTATCTGCTTGTAAAGGCAAGCCGCATAGTAAATCAGCAAAAGGAGAGACGCCAACGGATTACTATGCTCAGTTTGAAACGACTGAGAATTATGAAGAGCTTAGACGCTTAGCCTATGTGGCTTTTACCCGCGCCAGTGAACAGCTGTATATGGTATTAGCAGATAGCTTTAACAAAACGGGTGCTGAACGTAAACCAAGCCTTAAATGGCTAAGTTGTGAAGATCACAAGTTCACACTGCCAGAGCGTTTATACGATCATATTGGCTGGCTAGAATATAGTACCGTTGCAACCAATGCTGAGACTATAGTTAAAACTAATGGAAAAGCTACAAAGACTGATAATAATGAAATTAAAAACGATGCTGATACGTTGCTGCGTATTGATTATCAAGATGCCTACGCACAGATTCGAGTAAATTACTTTAAGGGTTGGGCAAAAACCAGCTTTACTGCACTGTCTCGGCAGCTGAGTGAGCAAGGCAAAGCCTTAGCTGTGTTTGATGATGGTATAGAGGATGACTTAGACTTAACGGATAGTGTGGATTTAACAGATAGTATGAATTTGTCGGCTGCCTCTACATCTGGAAATATAACTAACGCAGAAGGTAACGAGAGTAGTGAGAATAACTCTGCTTTAATGACGGTAGATAATATTCGTTTTCGTTTTGTAAGAGGCGCCAATGCGGGTACATTCTTGCACGAAGTTTTTGAAAAGATAGATTTTAATAATAACAGTAAATGGTCAGCGATTATTGATCAAGGTATTCGCCAATATCAGCTACCAGTTAGCTATACCAGTGCCAGCAACCAACAGCGTCTGCTACAAGACATACCCTC
The DNA here is from genome assembly GCF_051847555.1 of Psychrobacter sp. 1Y4. Lineage (NCBI taxonomy): Bacteria > Pseudomonadati > Pseudomonadota > Gammaproteobacteria > Moraxellales > Moraxellaceae > Psychrobacter > Psychrobacter sp. 1Y4. The sequence continues at coordinate 57,064 of NZ_JBPYDE010000010.1, forward strand.
AAGCGCAAGTGATAATGAAAGTGCCAGTGTAGTACCTATAGAAGAGGACAGTCAATTAGCCGTTGCTCATGATGAGCTGATGACATGGGTATCAGACGTACTAGCAGCGCCACTGTTAGCCTCAGGGCAGCCATTACAAGCCATCTCGCCCAAACAAAGTATTGCTGAGCTGAGCTTCAATATGGGACTGGCTGATGACTTTACCCCTGAACGTATTAACGAGGTCTTTAAGCAGCACCTACCTGACGATCCTGATAAGCATATAGAGCTCACAGCGCAGTACTCTGATCATATCTATCGCTATTTGCGCGGTGAGATTGATTTAGTATATGAGCACGCGGGTAAGTTTTATGTGGTGGACTATAAAAGTAATTATTTAGGAAATAGCCTAAGTAATTATGATTATGAAAACCTCAGTGCAACAATGAATAAGGCTGGTTATTGGTTACAAGCAACCATCTATCAAGTCGCGCTACATCGTTTTTTACGGTTACGCTTGCATGATTATGAAGGCAATGAAGAGCAGTATCTAGGCGCGGTAGAGTATCTCTTCTTACGCGGTATCGACTCTCAAGATAGCCAGAACGATGCTGTTGAAAACATTGAGAGCAATGTTACTAACAATACTAATAATAATGTTAAAAGCTATGGCCGTATTCAATGGCAAATACCTTTTGCGCTAGTACAAGCGTTAGATGAGATGTTTGGCACTCCTAAAGTATATAGTTAACACACTTTAAAATAGGTACAGTTTAATACCAGCAGCACGTGGGAGAAGGTGCGCCAATTTTGTTTAGCATAAATTATAGTACGATGATAAAAATGGATGAATAATGAGTAAATCTACAAGTATTACGCAGCGAGTAGCAAGCAGTGGCCAAAATCAAGGCGCTATCGATATTGGTAGTAGTTGGGCAACCACTGTCAGTCAATATTTATTGCAACGAAGAGGGCAGACGCAGGCAGCCTATCAAGCTCAATTGCGACTTGATGAAAGTGATGTACACCCTGCCACACAGGATTGGTTGTTTGAGGCCATTTTTGAGGTGCTTATACAGCGCTTAGAAGAGGGTCATACCGTAGCCATGCTTACAGACGATGACAGCCAAGCAAATCCGGAACTAGAGTCTGAGAGCTATACTGGGCTTTTAAATTGGCAACAGCAGCTAATACAACCATTATTACAGCCACTATTGAGTCAAGCTGAAGGCATCTTGGGTCAGGTAGTTGATATTGATTCACTTATGAATAATGAGCACGCATTATGGAATGCTGCGCTATTACAGTCGATACTATCGCAATACGAGCAGCAAATTCTACAGCAACGCTATAGGGCAGCGACTGAACTTTATCAGTATTTAAAAACAATGACAGCGACTAAAACAAAAGTACCATCAGTAAATAGCCTAAGCAAATTCGTACAAACTTTAAGAGAGCATCCATTAATTCAGAACAGCAAAAACAACTACAACTGGAAAGATATTAGTCAAAACGATAGCCCGATCGTTTTTCAAGTAAAAGAAAACACGCAGTTTGATAAGCAAAAACTAATACTGACTCTATGGCTACACCGTACATGGCAGGCAGAGTATGCACTCGCGCACAATATTATCCGTATCAAAGATCAGACCGTTGACATTTTACCGATTGCATTAAATCCACTTTTAAACACTGAGCAACAAGATGCCATTCATATGGCCAATCGTTCAGCGTTTAGCATCATTACTGGTGGGCCAGGTACCGGAAAGACGTTTACCGTCGCTCAGCTAGTAATGGCGCTCCATCAAGCACAGTCAGAGGGCGAAATAGAAGACAAAGTAGGGGAGGCATCCACCAATAGCGTAAACCTTGCCCTAGCTGCCCCAACGGGTAAAGCAGCTCAGCGTATGCAGGAGTCCTTGCAAGACGCGTTACAACATGCAGGCGTAGCAATGCAGCTGCCAGAGGCTAAGACCATTCATAGATTGTTAGGTATTGGGCAGGGCGGGCAGCCTCGCTATCATAAAGACAATCAATTAAGCGAAGATATTATCATCGTAGATGAAGCTTCTATGCTTGGCGTAGAGTTAGCCAACTATTTAGTCAGTGCAGTCAAACCAAAAGCTCGGTTAATTTTATTGGGAGATGCTAATCAGCTAGCGGCAGTAGACGCTGGGGCAGTACTGGCGGACTTATGCCGCATACCAGCATTACAAGAGGTACATCAGCGTTTAGAGGTTAGTCGCCGCTTCACAAAGGAGTCTGGTATCGGTAAGCTTGCAAAGCTAATCAATCAAGACGCTAGTGATATAGGGCGAAGTATGACAGCCGTTTGGCAGCTAATGCGTGAGGATGAGACTTTAGAATTTTATCATCTGACTCATACACCCTCAACGCAAAGGGACAATGATATAAATAATAAAGATAATACAATAAAAAATAGCCTAAGCAATCATAAATTTTATTCAGAAATACTCAAAAATTATAAATCCTATATGAATCAAACCAACAAAAATTTAACAAGGGTAAAGGTAACCAAATCCATGCCAACGGCAGAGTATATCGCAATTTTCGATGAACTAATTTCACTACTCAATCAATTTAGGGTGCTCACTGCCGGACATCATGGACGCTGCGGGGATCATTCTATTAATCGCTACCTAAGTGAGCAGCATCGCAATCAATTAAAACTACCCTTATCCAAATCTCCTTGGTACCACGGTCGACCTATAATGGTATTACAAAATAACTATGAACTCGGCTTGTTCAATGGCGATATTGGTATTTGTCTACAGACTGAAGGCGGGCGTTTGCAGGTATTTTTTGAGAACAAACCACAAGGTATCTCAGTAAATATGCTCAGTGATGAGATGATTGCTACTGCGTATGCGATGACGATTCATAAGTCGCAAGGTTCTGAATTTGAGCATGTTGCTATTAGCTTTGACGATCATAACGCGCGGCTGCTTAGCCAGGAGTTAATCTATACAGCAGTTACGAGAGCAAAAAAGCAGGTGTCGGTATTTAGTACAGAAAGCGCATTTGCACAAGCTTTGGCTACACCAACGGTGCGCCAGACAGGATTAAGCTTGCAGTTTGAAGGGTCGATAGAGTAGGTGATAGCAGCTATAATAATATTTATCTATTTAATTTCAAAAAATGTTATCAATAAAAAAGCATCCGATTTGGATGCTTTTTATATGGAATATGTAAAGTTTGAGATTATAATTTGTCTTCTTTAATAGCGTAAATGCCAGGCAGATGACGCAAGTAACCATGAAAGTCCATACCACAGCCATAAACATAACGGTCGGCGACATTAATACCGACAAAATCAACCTCGAACTCTGCAACTTTGCGATCATGTTCTTTATTAAGTAATACACAAGACTCAATAGAGAGTGGCTTTTCTTTCCCTAGCTCTTCTACGATAGCTTTTAGAGTAATACCTTCGTCAAAAATATCATCAATTAGTAATACGTGTTCGCCTTCAAGACTAACGTCCGGTTTGAATTTCCAATCAAGGTCATTGGTACCTTCGTTATTACGATAACGTGATGCATGAATATAGTGCATACGATGATAGAAGGTTAGATGAGTCAGCAACTGACCAGCTGGAATCAGTCCGCCATTCATAACAACCATAACGATTGGATTAAGACCGGCATAATGAAGATTAAGTTGAGCGGCAAGACGCTCATAGGCCGCAGCTACTTCGATACTACTAATGAGGCATTCTGAGTTGCGCAGGGTTTTTTCAATTTCTTGATTACTGATTTGAGTCATGAGTTGCGCCTTCGAGGAAAAGTGCCGCTTATTTTAGCAAGTTTTGGTGAATTTGCCCAACGAGATATTACTTTAAAGCAAAAATAGTGATTTATTTTTATCGTTATCTATTTAGTGAGCCATTTTTATAAGAAAAGGACGGTAAAAACGGGCTAAGCGATTTAGTCCAGCATCAGGCAGCTGCGGCAATAACTTATTTAGAGCCATACCCATACCTTTATCGATACCTACTTTTGCAACCGGAATAGATTTACGTTTGATCATACCCAGCTTGAGCGTTTCAGTGAATTTACTAATGAAATGATCAAGTGCTTCTTCATTCATAGTTTCAAGCGCAATTTTAAACCTATCTTTATCGACATTGTCGGGGGTAATTGCATCAAATCCCTCTATGATAATATCGGCAGATGCTTTTGGTAATTCAAAACCTACACGGCGAATACCTTCATTATCTATAAACATCGTTTGATTTTTTAAAAAGTTGAAACTTGGTAAAACGTCTTCGTTTTCATCTTTACCAAGCAAAACGTTGAGTAGTGTCTCTGTTGCGCGTTCAATGGTATTCACAATTTTGCGCATGGCTGCTTGGCGGTCTGGGTTTGGAATGACATCTATCAAGCTAACCAATAAATTGTCGTTTAGTTCGCGAGCAATTTGCTGCGTGAGATCATTGCGATAGGGATAATAAGCTACTTTTTCGCCTGATATGATGATACGCTCAGCCTCATTAATCATGTTGTTTAATTTATCTGATGGGACAAATCCAAAATAGTATGTCATTTTATTCCTCTTGAGTGTTTTATCATATCCAGCGTCAGTATGGTCAAATATCTGTATGAGGACATCTTAAGCCAATAAAATGACGCTATAACGCTTGTATGCATTTACTGTCGCAATAATTTGTGCAGGTAGCGTATAGGTATGGAAATATCGAACCTGCATTTTAACAACTATCACTGCCTAAACTGTATTAAGACTACGTTTATACTACTGTGTAACAAATATACTAATCGTTACACTTTAGGTCGGACAGACTTAAGCAAAGACTAATAACCATAAGATCAAAAAAGGTAGGGGGATATGTAATTTGATCCTCATTATCTTATCTAGGGAGAGATAAAATGAATAGTGCTATTGTATTATTATTCGGAATTGCTGCGATGCTTTGCGGCTATCTTTTTTATTCAAAATTTATTGCCACCAAGATTTTGGCGTTAGATAATAGTCGTCCTACGCCAGCCCATACGATGAAAGATGGGATAGATTATGTGCCTACCAATAAGTATGTATTATGGGGACATCATTTCACCTCTGTAGCAGGTGCTGCACCAATTATCGGTCCGGCCATTGCAGTCATTTGGGGCTGGGTACCAGCGGTGCTTTGGGTGGTATTTGGGACGATATTTATGGCTGGTGTTCATGATATGTCAGCCATTTGGGCGAGTATGCGTAATCGCGGTCAGTCTATCGGCTCTATCGCTGGTACGGTCATGGGCACACGCGTACGCAGTCTGATGATGGTCGTTATATTTTTATTATTATTAATGGTCAATGCTGTATTTGGTGTCGCTATTGCCAATATGCTTATCAAAACGCCATCAGCTGTCTTGCCAGTATGGGGAGCATTGATTGTCGCTTTCATTATTGGTCAATGTATTTATCGCTATAATATGAGCTTGGGTTGGGTTTCTATTATTGGGGTAACGGCCTTATACGGACTGATTTATCTTGGCCCTATGTTCCCAGTCGTATTACCTGAGACTGTCTTTGGACTGCCAGATAATGCCGTTTGGATTATCATTTTGTTCACCTATGCCGCCATTGCCTCATTATTACCAGTATGGATGCTATTACAGCCCCGTGATTATATTAATGGGTTGCAGCTATTCGTCGGTTTGATTCTATTATACGCTGCCATCTTTATCTCAACACCTAATATTGTCGCGCCAGCAATCAACACCGACTTACCAATAGGCACGCCATCTATGTTGCCATTATTATTTGTGACGATTGCTTGTGGCGCTATTTCAGGATTCCACGGCTTAGTCGCGACAGGTACGACCTCTAAGCAAATCGACAAAGAAGAAGATGTACGCTTTGTTGGTTACTTTGGTGCACTTGGCGAAGGGATGTTGGCATTAGGCGCCATTCTTGCTGCCACCGCAGGTTTTGCGACCCTTGGTGATTGGCAAGCAGTTTATCAAAAGTTCGGTGATGGCTCGGTTGGCGCATTTATTGATGGCGGTGCTGCGATTCTCAACGCAGGCGTTGGTATTGATTTGGTCTTATCACAAACAATGCTCACGGTAATGGCCGCACTATTTGCCGGTACGACCATGGACACGGGTGTCCGTCTTCAGCGCTACATCTTCCAAGAGTTTGGGGAGTTTTATAATCTGCCAATTTTGAGTAAAAGCGTCGTTGCTACTTTGCTAGCAGTCGGGTCGTGTTTGTTATTAGCATTTGGTGCAGGTGGTATTGATGGGGCGGGCGGCATGATTATTTGGCCACTATTTGGCACTACTAACCAGCTAATGGCGGCATTAACATTGATGATCGTAACCGTTATCTTATTACGTAAAGGCAAGACGGTTTGGTATACCTTAGCGCCCTTGTCATTTTTGTTGATCATGACCGTATTTGCACTGATGATACAGCTCAAAACCTTTTACACAGATGGTAATTGGTTACTCATTATTATGGATATCATCATTATGATTGCAACGATTTTGGTTACTTTTGAGAGTCTGTCTGTGCTACGCCGTGAATGGTCGCAGCATAAAGGTAAAAATGAGACTTAATTAAATCTGAAATATTTGAGCAGAACAAAACGCTAGCAATTGCTGGCGTTTTTATGCTTTGGAATATTGTTTTATAGGATATGGTTAGTACAGTGTAACCCACCAGTTAATGATATTATCTAATAAATAAGTTGTTAGAACCAAGGCAAAACTATGGACGAAACAAAAAACGACCAGCCTTTATGGAAAAGATTCCTAACAGGACTTAATGAGTTCTACCATGCACCATATCGGCAAACAATGGCACGCGCCGCACGCGATGAAGAAGATTTATTTATGCTAATGATGTTTGCGGAGAGTCTCGGCATTGATAACCCAGCCAGCTTTTATACACTTGAGCTACAGCCACTATTTTTAGAAAATTTCCATGAATGGCATACACGCATGGGTATGGAAAAATGCCCCTTTGACCATGTCGGCTGTTGCTAGTTGGGTGACTAATTAGATTGTTAGAAGTAACTATAAATAATAACTATAAGAAAAAAAATACAAACAGAAAATGGGAAAGGATTATGGCTCTACAACCATTAGATAAGCTAGCCACACAGTTAGCTAGCCAGCCGATTATATTTGTCGGTGGTAAAGGCGGCGTTGGTAAGACAACGACAGCTGCCGCACTTGCCAGCTATTATGCTACTCAGCAAAAAAAAACGCTCATTATCTCGACTGATCCAGCGCATAGCTTGGGCGATGTATTAAATGTAGCGCTCAGTAACGAGAAGACAGCAATTACCCCTTACCTTGATGCGCTTGAGCTCAACCCTGATATTATCGTTGATAACCATTTTGCGCAGGTCGAACGTACCATTAAAGGTTATGCCAATCCTGACATGATGCCCAAGATTCGTGAGCATCTACGTCTGTCAAAGTCTGCGCCGGGAGCACAAGAGGCGGCCATGCTCGAATCGATGTGTCAGCATTTGGTAGCAGCAGCGGATGCTGACTCTGATAAAAGGTACGAGCATATAGTCTTTGATACCGCTCCAACGGGGCATACCTTGCGTTTATTAGTATTGCCAGAGATGATGGGAGCGTGGACGGATGGATTATTAGCTCAGCAGCGGCGGCAGGCTAAGTTACGCTCGGCAGCAACGAGTCTGGATTTAGATAACAACAATTATAAAGACGATGATAAAAATAACGTCTCAAACCCCTTTGCCAAGCAAAAACCAGATCGATGGGAGCAGGCAGTATCTGTACTAGAAAAACGCAAGCAGCTGTTTCGTGAAGCAGGGTCGTTACTCCATGATCGTAAGCAAACAGCCATTGTATTGGTAATGACTGCTGATATACTGCCATTGGCTGAAACGAAGCGTGCCATCCAGCAATTAGAAGAAACCAAACTCACGCCAGCGGCAATCGTAGTCAATCAGCTAATAACGCCTACGCAAACCGATGAGTTTTGGCGTACACGTGCGGATAGACAACAAGGATTAATGAAAGAGATTGAAAGTAATTTTACAGACTATCCAATCTATCCCATTTATTTACAGCAGACAGACGTACGCGGTAGCGAAGCTTTGAGTGAGTTATTGAGTTAGATAAGTTATTGAGTTAAATCTGACTCTCAACTTAGTATGGACTTTCGTAGGGTGCATTCCACAATGCACCCTCATAATTTGATAGGTGTTTAGAAAGCACCCTACGCTCTAGAGCGCGTCAACAATCAAAACCATTAACCACGGTCAAGATTATGCGCCTGCAATTTACTTGAAAGTGACCATGCAGCATCAATACGTAAGCTTTCCGCCTGCTCAGACTTACCACTACTGAGTGATGACCATTGCGGCTTGCCACGAGCTTTTTTTAGCTCACTTGGCAGTTTGTGGGTAGACCAAGGGGTAATCGGATTGCTCTCATCATCGTTAAGTTCAACATTGCCATCATTATTTGTTATTTGCTCTTTTGCATACAACAGCTGCGTCGCATCAGTTGCAGCGTGACCACGATGACGCACGGCAACCAACAAGTCCATAGCGCGGGTAGCAAGGAGGGTTAGGGTAGCGGGGTCAATATATAAACGCTTCATACCGGATAACTTGTCCGCGATACTACCTGTATTGGATAACAGCCCACCTGCGATCCCACCTATCGCAGCACCCAATCCCAAAGTCGTACCCAATGCAGCTGCATCAATACCCAATCCCAATAACGCGCCAGCCGCCGCGCCAGAAGTCGTACGAATACCATAACTTTTGAGCAATTCAGGATCAAATGGATCTTGCTGATAAGCTTGCAACTCAAGCGGAGTCGCTGCCACAGCATTATCATAAAACTTGTAAAGATTTAATAACTTATGCTGCATGCTACGCTCGCTTTGGCGCACGGCTTCTTGCATCTGCTGTAACACAGGCATCGGATCATCGTCTTCATTAATTTCTTGGACAAATGCGGCGACATTTAATAAAAAATCTGCAATGATAATATTGGCCTCGTCGTACAGACGTGCCCAGTTTTCAGTCCGGCGTTGCATCAGTTGCTCAAGCATCTCAGCATGAGTAAGCATGGTAGCTAAATTCTGCCAAAGTCGCATCTCGTCGGCAAATTCAAAAGCGACAGAGTCAAAACGGGTGGAGATATGCAAATTACGCCGCGCCAGCATGGTTTGCCATTCATCAATATTGGCGTCTTGGCTATCAGTAAAGTTGAATACGGGCATAACTGGAATGGCTGCCCACGACAAAATGGTTAATTCGTCTTTATACTTACCGAGCACAGGCTCACGCGCATCGACTACATAAATGGTCATATCACTCGCCAGCAGCTGGCGAATAACTTTTGCTTCTTGGCTATAATCCTCACTGCTACCTAAGGCATCACCACCTTGTGCAATGTCTGTTGCCAAAAATTGCTGCAAACGCTCAATACCATCGCGGCGACTGGCAGTATTGTCCTCGAGCCAATCCATCAGACCAGACGCATCCTCCAAACCCGGCGTATCGTATAAGGTGACCAGAACTTCACCCGTTTGGTTATCCGTTAATTGCGCGCGCTCCACATGGCGGGTAGTCGCCGCCTCGTTTTTGACTTCACCAAAATAGACGTCACGTAGTAAGGTGCGCAGTATTGAGGTCTTACCTGTATTGGTATGACCAACGACTGCCAATTTTAATGGCTCGTCACTGGCAATTGTGGTTTTACTGGTTGTTTTAGTCGCGTCCATTGGTGACGTTGATAAAACCGATGAATCGGTTAGACGACTATCGGTAGTAGATTGATCAGTATTACCCGCACTCTGCTCTTTACTGATATCAATAGGTGGCGTACCCTCAGTAGGCTTGGTAGAAGAATTAGACGCATAATAAGCCTTGTCCGCAAATAGGCTTTTAGGCCGACTGTCAGAATTATTATTGTTATTATTCATGATAGGGTCTTATATTGAATATTATTGGTCAATGGCGGCTTTTAATTGACGGATAACAGCACTTAACAACATCTCGTCAATCTCAGTTAGCTCGTTTAATCCGTAATCATACGTTTTTAAGATCATTGCTTTTTGATCTCGAGTAAGGTGTACCGATATATCACCATCTTTTACCATTCCTCGATAATCTTCTAGCGTTACTTTTTTATCATTTTTCATGTCCAACCTCCTCTTGACTGTCGATACTGTCGATTTAGCAAATACTGTATAAAAAATCACTCTTTTTTATACAGATACATCCTCATCTATAAGCTATTGTAACCAAACGCTCTTATATGGTCTATATACGCGATGTTATTGCTAATCAGTCAGTTTTAAACGGCACTAGGTGGACGAAACAATACTTTAAACTTGTTCTTTAGCCCTTTGGTACGAAAGAAGCGTTGCCACATACGATAAAAGACACCAAATATTAGGCCAATAATATTATCGTGACTGGTCACGCCTACCGCACCATATTTCACTGGGTTATTAACCGTATCTTCTTCTACGTAAGTGCCAAACCAACGATCAAAAAGAATAATAACGCCGCCATAATTTTGATCGATATAGTCGCCATTGGTACCATGATGCGCACGATGATTGGAAGGAGTATCAAAGATATATTCAATCCATCTAGGGAACTTACCAACCGTTTCGGTATGAATAAAGAATTGATAAATCAGATCAAGCGCGTAGAAGAAGAAAACCCAAACCGGATGGACGCCAAGCAGCATCAGCGGGACAAAGAACAACCACCAGCCTGTGACTGAGTACAATAAACTTTGGCGCATAGCGGTTGATAAATTCATTTGATCGTCGGAGTGATGTACCACGTGTGCTGACCAAAACCAGTTGATTCGATGTGAGCTACGATGAAACCAGTAATAGCAGAACTCGACTGCAATAAAAATAGGAATGGCCGTGAGCCATGTGACTTCAATCGTAAACAAGCGATATTGATATAACCACAAGCAAATAGGCAGCACGACAAGTGCTTGTATGACCAGCTCAAACCCTAAATAAGAGCCGCCTAAGCTAAAGTTGGTCATGGCGCGACGCCAACCAAAGGCAGATCCACGTCCACGCTTAGATTGATAAAACCATTCTGCCAAAAATAATAAGAAAAAAGGTCCACCTGCCAGCGGTAATAGCCACTCTTGCCAGTGTGCAGGTAAGATACTCGCCAGCATAGGCTGCCATGACTCAGGCGCGATGGCTAAGATACTTTGATTGAGCATCTCTTTGTAAGCATCTAGGGTCTGTCCGTACTTGCCTAAACTTATTAGACCGTTACTACTATTATCTGTCATCGCCATAACATCCTACCGCATATCTACCATTATGGTCATCCTTGACTCTTTAATATAAGCTTGACGCCTTATAAAAGCAGCATTGCTTATGAACGCATGCGTCATCTACAGTCAGTCTAGTCTTATACAAAATGGTAAAGGGCTACTCATATGGATTTTTTGCAGCCTCTGTCTGCGCAGGTACCACAAGCAAGAAAAAATTATACCAGTAGAACCTTATAATGAGCGACTCTCTACCAAGCCAATATTACGTGCGGCTAATGCCGTTTGCCATTGTTGATAACGGATAGTCTGAGGCGATTTCGGGTCAGTAACCACCACAGATGTTGAGATATCATTAATATCGGCGCTATCCGTTCTGTCATTATTTAACAATTGAACGTTGAGGCCATGTTTTGCGTGAGTAGCAATGCGATCAAGCTTACGCAGGGTGCCGCGATCTGGCAATGCCTGACTATGAATACCTAGCAATACTTGTACTGGATTTTGCTCCAAATAGGTCGTTAGGCGATCCATATCATCCCGGTCATCAACGATACCGAAATCTTCAACCTCGCTATTGCTATCAGTACCCTCAAGACCTGCTTGCCACCAATGATCCTGCTCTGATGGATACTCAAGTAACGCAACCAGCTTCTTGCCCGCACTAACGCTCGCCTTTGGTGCTACCGGTACTGGTGCTTCATTGAAATCATCGGCATCTACTACTTGACGCTGCCAAAAGCTTAAAATCTTTTGATAATAGGGGAGTTTAATATCCAAGCGCATTTTTTTGCGGCGAAACATTAGCGCACAAAATGTCCAAGCGATCGCCCGTGGAACGATACCATACATAATTAGGCTACCAATTAACAAACTTGCCCATTGCCGCGCGACAGATAGTGGCATGGCATCTGTGACCAGTCGGCTCTGCACAATAGCAGCATTGTCCGGCACATCGAAACCAACCATACTGGGCAGCCAGCCAAGTACTTGGGTCAAGCCAATCAGCGCCTGATCTGATAGTAACGTCGACTCCCAGCTAAAGCTATACTGACGTACAATTAATAAAAAAATAATCGCAAACATCATGCCTGTCAGTGTTGCCAGCCACAATTGATGACTAAACCGACCTAGATACCAGCGCATCCCACTATGCTGCAATTGACGCTCGTATAACTCGACTGCCGCCTTAGTGACATCGTCCTTACCACGTATTAGGTAGCTGGGACTCACAAAGTTTGCAAACCAACTGGGCGACTGGCGACCTTGATTAATCAGTGTCATCACGAGCCAGCCACCGAGCATCAATGTATGAAAGCCCAGCAGGCAAACCAACACATAGAAAAAATTGACCACGTTGGTCTGCAATAAGGTAAACAAACCCAAAAATCCTGACACGCACCAGACGATGCTCATGACTATCATGATGCCTTTAATGCGGCCATCGATTTTCCCCAGTATCCGTGCAAGATTGCCATTACTGTCAATACGCGAAGCTCGCCGATGGAGCTTTTGAATCGGCTTACCGTCTTCTGCCTGTAATTTTTCGGTTACCAATAAAGGATCGGTCGTAAAGACGTGCTGCTCGGTCTCAAGCGTACGTACCAGCTCAGTTAATTGGTCTTGGGGTGATAGCATGATAGGGAGATATCCATATAAATAGAACAAACATTAATCCAGTAAAGTAAACAACTATTACGAACATTGTAACCTATTCAAGATTATTTTCATTCTTGCTTGAATAAACAAGAAATAAGGGTAAAATAAAAAGCTGACCAAATGGTCAAAATACAACCAGTAGTTATGGATAATAAAATCTACCCTAAAATTAAGTTATAAATATTATGACATATTCAATCATATCGTAATCTACTATACCTTCTCTTCTTAAAGAGTCTCTGCCACAGATATGGACTCTAGTGATCGTTTATAGCAAAGCTAGACAATACGATTGTGGTTGTATTTAAGCTTTATTTTAGGCTTTAGACAAAATATACATATCTAAAATAGATTAATAATAGATTATGCAGGGAGCACATCTATCTATGGATATCAAATCTACTTCTCAACCTCTATTAGAACGGCCAGAAGATGAAAACCTAGGCACTGTCGCCAATATTGCTTATGGCTTCCAACACGTACTAACTATGTATGGTGGTATTATTGCTGTGCCACTGATTGTTGGGCAAGCAGCAGGTCTAGTACCTGCTGAGATTGGCTTACTGATTGCCGCATCTTTATTCGTTGGCGGTTTAGCAACATTATTACAAACGCTTGGACTGCCGTTTTTTGGTTGTCAGCTGCCACTGGTGCAAGGGGTCTCTTTTGCAAGTGTCGCGACTATTGTGGCGATTGTCACTGCAGGAGGCGGTTTACCATCGGTATTTGGTGCTGTCATTGCTGCATCCGTTCTCGGGCTTTTAATCACCCCTGTTTTTTCAATGATTATTAAATTCTTCCCGCCACTGGTCACAGGCGCTGTCATCACAACCATTGGCTTGACCTTGATGCCCGTAGCAGCGCGCTGGTCGATGGGCGGTAATAGTAATAAGCCTGATTTTGGTAGCATGATCAATATTGGTTTAGCCGCCTTTACGCTAGCATTGGTGCTGTTATTAAGTAAACTTGGCAGTGCCGCTATCAGTCGCTTGTCGATACTACTCGCTATGGTCATCGGTACTTTTGCCGCTTGGGCAGTTGGTATGGTTGATTTTTCTGGTCTGATGACAGGACCTATCTTTGCCTTTCCTACTCCCATCTATTTTGGTATGCCAACCTTTGAGATTGCAGCTATTATCTCTATGTTTATTGTGGTGCTGGTCATTTTGGTAGAGACTTCAGCAGATATTTTAGCCGTTGGTGATATTATTGACACCGAAATCGATTCACGTCGTTTAGGCGATGGCCTACGTGCAGATATGATTTCAAGTATCGTGGCACCGTTTTTTGGTTCATTTACCCAAAGTGCATTTGCGCAAAACGTAGGTTTAGTTGCTGTGACTAACGTAAAAAGCCGCTTTGTCGTTGCTGCCGCTGGTATTATTTTGGTGACATTGGGACTATTACCAATCATGGGCCGTGTCATTGCGACTGTTCCTACTGCTGTATTAGGCGGTGCTGGTATCGTGTTGTTTGGCACGGTCGCCGCGAGCGGTATTCGTACCCTTGCGCAGGTAAGCTACGAGAATAATATGAACCTTATTATCGTTGCTACCTCTATCGGCTTTGGCATGTTACCAATTGCCGCCCCAGCTTTCTATGACCAGTTCCCAGATTGGTTTGCCACGATTTTTCATTCTGGCATTAGCTCTACTGCTATTATGGCCATTTTACTCAATTTATTATTTAATCACTTAAAAATAGGTAACTCAGATCAACAATCAGTGTTTGTAGCTGGTACGGAGATCAGGACAGTACGCTCTGATATTATTGTAGATTTGAATGAGGGTGATTATTTTGTTGAGGGTAAATTATTCGATTGTGACGGACAAGAGGTACCTGTGGAGCCTGATCAAAGGCAGGTTGCTCATCATTAATCTCTCTTTTATATGACTTAAGATACTAAACCGCTTATTGACAAAGGCGGTTTTTTTATCTGTCATCTTATGCCATAGTAATATTAAAAAATGTAATATTAAAAAATCAGCCTAAATAACCCATTAAGATAAACAGATGACAAGGAGTCGGTATGAGTAATATAAGTAAGAAAGACAAAACCTACCTAATCATCGGTGGAACAGGGGGCATTGGTCAGGCAATGGTTAGACAGCTGGTGCAAGCGACTACCGATGAGCAAAGCAACAACAGCACGCAGGTTAGAGTCTTTGCCACTTATCATAGAAACGTCCCCGACTTTGAAGCGGCTAATTTGTACTGGTTACAAATGGATGTCAGTGATGAGAGTAGTATCAAACAAGCCGTTGAGGACATAAAGCAACAGAGCACCCATCTTGATTGGGTCATTAACTGTGTAGGGCTATTACATACTAAAAAGTCACAACCAGAAAAGGCACTCCGCCAAGTTGAAACGGAATTTTTCTTACAGAATATGCAAATCAATGCACTAGCAGGGCTACTTATAGCTAAGCATGTCAGGCCGTTACTTGCCAAAGCCAAGCGCAGTACTGATAAGCCGGCGATATTTGCGACTATATCGGCACGTGTGGGCAGCATTGGTGACAATCAATTGGGTGGCTGGTATAGCTATAGAATGAGTAAGGCTGCGCTGAATATGGGCATGAAAAACCTAAGCATTGAATGGGAACGCTCATTAAAAGATGTGTGCATAGTGGTCATGCAGCCAGGAACGGTCAACACCCAGTTGTCAGCACCATTTCAGGGTAATGTCGCTGATGGACAGTTATTCTCGCCAGCCTATAGTGCAGAATGTCTACTAGAGGTACTGTCAGGTATGAGCGCTGCCCAATCGGGGAGTTTTGTCGACTGGGCAGGGGAGACAATCCCGTGGTAAAAAAGGACTTAAAAAAGTGAATTGTTAAAATAAGAAAAAGGGTATGTCATAATTCAATCAATGACATACCCTTTTTATTTATAGCACTCTAATTGATAACAAACAAGTCCATAAACTCATGAACAGGCGTCTGCTCTAATCGACTTTGATCGTCGCATAGCGCAACAATCTCGTCACAACGGCTCTCAATAAAGCGAGTCGCTAAACTGGCGCGAAACTTTGCTTCTAGTATAGGAATGCCTTCTTCACGGCGGCGTTTGTGTCCGATCGGGTATTCCACAGCGACTTTATCGGTACTAGTGCCATTTTCAAAGAAGATTTGAATCGCATTGGCAATTGAGCGCTTGCTTGGGTCATGATAGTCTGCTGAGTAGCGCTCGTCCTCTTCTACCACCATTTTGCTACGCAGCTCATCAATGGATAGATGCTGCTCATGATAGTCATCTTCATAGTTCTCTGCCATGAGATCGCCAGTTAGTAGAGGGACGGCAACCATATATTGTAGGCAGTGATCACGATCAGCAGGATTGGCAAGCGCGCCTTCTTTTGAGATGATTCGAATCGCTGAGTCATGCGTGGTCAGGACGATTTTTTCAATCTCATCAATTCTATCTTCGATGCGCGGATGTAGAATAACTGCGGCTTCACAGGCGGTTTGTGCATGAAACTCTGCGGGGAAACTTATCTTAAATAGTATGTTTTCCATCACATAGGTGCCAAAGTCACGCTGAAAAGTAAAGCGGCGCTCATCTTCAGGCTTGAGTGCGAGATCTTTATTGGTATGACTAAATAATACATCATAAAATCCCCATTGCGGCGCGGTCAGTGCACCAGGGATTCCCATCTCGCCGCGACGGGTGATATCGACCAAGCGTACCGCTCGGCTGGTTGCATCACCTGCTGCCCATGATTTACGGCTACCAGCATTCGGTGCATGGCGATAGGTACGTAGCGCTTGACCATCAACAAGGGCTTGTGAGATCGCGGCCATAATGCGCTCACGTGGTAGGTCGTATAATTTAGCAACGACAGCGGTTGATGCAAGTTTGACCAAGAATACATGATCCATACCCACGCGGTTAAATGAGTTTTCAAGCGCCATAACACCTTGGATTTCATGCGCCATAATCATAGATTCCAGCACATCTTTCATAGTAAGCGCTGCGCGACCTTTACTGACGTTTTGCTGACTAATATAGTCGGCCACTGCCAAGATGCCACCCAAGTTGTCTGAGGGATGCCCCCATTCAGCGGCAAGCCATGTATCATTATAATCAAGCCAGCGCACCATACAGCCAATATCAAAAGCGGCCTTGATGGGATCTAGTCGATGAGAAGTACCGGGGACGCGCGCGCCATTAGGCGTTATCTGATCGATGCATTCAGGCCCTAGATGCTTGGTACATTCAGGAAAACGTAGTGCCAAAAGGCCACAGCCTAGCGTATCCATTAGACAGTGACGTGCAGTCGTCCAAGCATCGGCGCTATTTGGAGAGTCATCAATAGAGTAGTTGAGAACATAATCGGCGATTTTTTGAATCTCGTCATCATATTCTGGACGGACATTGCTTTCTACATTAGACATAGTCGTTACCTCTTCCTTGAGTCAGATGATTTTTTGACTATCGACCGTTTATCAGTATCTTCAGTCTTACGATCATAGTCATGACTCAAAAGTAGCACAATCAATATAGAACAACAGTGAAGTCATGTAAAAGAACTTTATCGTTTGAGGCTTTATACGTAAGATCTCATGATTGCGTCAATTTTATCAAATCAAGTCAGCCACTTAAGTCATCAAGTAGATTAAGCCTGCGATGAATAAGAGGCTCAATACTAAAAGCAAAAAACTCAACAATTTGGTGACAAATCCTGAACTTTCAGAGCCAGCTGATTTCTGAAATTTTACTTTACCCTTTTTTAAAATGGGTAAGACCATGGTGATATGTTCGATATTGTCTTCAAGATACACAGGACCTTCAGGAACAAACCCCAATGATTCGTAAAAGCTGAGCAAATAGGTCTGTGCTGAGATAATAATCGGTTTTTTACCGTACTTTTTGCGGCAATACTTGATGGCATGCGTCATGATTTGCCGTGCTAAACCATAGCCTCGATGATCGCTTAATACCAGCACTCTTCCGATAGCAGGCATTGAGTGTGCTGAGTTTTCTAAATAATTTTTGGGATTAAATTTAGGTCCAATAATGCGACAATAGCCAACCAGCGCCTCATCCTTATGAGCGATCAGATGCAAGCAATCAAAGTCTACCTCATCCATATCTTGGTAAGCACAGTGTTGCTCGACAACGAATACTTGCGAGCGGGCCTTTAAAATATGATAGAGGTCAACTGAGGTCAGCTCATCAAAGGTTTTTATAGAAAATTCACAGGTCATAATTAATGATTCTTAACGGTTTAGACGTTTTTGGTTTACCTTTACAGTCGCTGCATAAGGACTAATGCCTTTATCTAATATTTTAATCGTTTCTTCATCGATATCATGCTCAAAGTTATTAAAAGCATGATAATGCCCTAACATAAAACGTTGACAGCTGCTCATCCATTTATTTAATAAAACCGATTGTGATGACATAATTTGCAAATTTATATCACTAATAGAATCTACAAAAGCTTTTTGCTTTTCTTCAACCATAGTAAATATCTCTTTTTGTTGCAATGTGGGGTTCATAGGAGAGGTGGCAAGCATCCAAACTCTAGAAGCCATAATTTGTGGCACAGCCGCGCACATCATCATGGTTTTTTTCTGAAGATTGACTGCACTTACTGAGTTCATTAACATTTTTTTCTCAATATACTTTAAGTTAATTTAACATTATATAGGCTTAACCATGGAGTGTTTGTCTAATTTTGTCCAAGTTTAAACTATCCGACATGGCGCTAAATATCTCATAATACTTACCACCTTTATCATACAGATCTTCATGCGTCCCAGTCTCAACTACTTGACCGTTTTCTATTACTACCAAATCATCGGCGTCAATAATCTGCGCGATATTGTGCGACACCATAATCACCGTACGATCTTTTTTGATTAAATCTAAGCTTTTTTTGACCTGCTGACTGGCGATAGCATCCAGGCTGGCGGTTGGTTCATCTAAGAACACAATCGGTGGATCTTTTAAAAACATCCTTGCCAGCGCAATGCGTTGCTGCTGACCACCTGATAGTGATTTTGCCGTACTCTCATAACCATCTTTAAGCTTCATAACTTGCTCATGAATCGAGGCTTTTTTGGCAGCGACAATAATGTCCTCTTGTATCGCATTGGTATCGCCATAACGGATATTTTCGCTGATAGTCCCTGAGAAAATATGATTACTCTGTAATACTAAGCCAATATTGTGACGTAAATCATGAGTATCACAGTCTGCTAAATCATGACCATCCAAGTAGATCACGCCTGCGTCTGGCTCGTAGAACTTGACTAACAAGCTAATAATGGTGCTCTTGCCAGCGCCAGAGAGGCCAACAAGAGCGGTAATACGATTGGGACGAATCTCAAAACTGACGTCTTTTAGTGCTTGCGTGCCGTTAGGATAAGTAAAATCGACGTTTTTTAGCTCAATATGACCCTGCAGATCTTTACTACTGATACCGTCAATATTCTCAACTTGTTTGTCATCTTCCAATATCTCAAAAAACCCTTCTGCATAAGTGAGCGCATTATTGATCTGATCATAAATGCGATGCAATTGACGGATAGGGGCGGCGACGTTCTGAAACAGCAGTACATGAAACAAAACCATGCCGATGGTCATCTCGCCTTGTAAGACAAAATAGGCAGTCAATAAAATAATAATGACGATGCCAATTTGCTCAATAAAGGTCTTTACCGCATCATAGATAAAGCCAATGCTACGAATGCGCAGCTGATTGCCTGTCATCTCTTTTTGAATCTTTAGATGCTTTTGCGCCTCGATCGGCTCACGGACGAAGGATTTGACCACGCTAATAGAGTTAATAAGCGAGATAACAAGCCCGCTTTTGGCCTCCCGAAAGCCGCGCATCTGCCGGCGGTAACCTTGTAAGCGCCTAGCTTGCTTTTGACTAATAAAAAAGTAAATGGGTATGATAATCAAACCAACGAGGCCAATCCAAAAGTTGGTCGAGAACATAATAATAAGCGACACAATGGCACTGGCAAACAGTGGCAGCATATCAATAAAGAAGTTTTGCACTAGGCTGGTCAGGCTCATCACACCATAATCGATGCGGGTTTGCAGCTTGCCACTATCGTTTTGACTACTGGTAT
Source organism: Psychrobacter sp. 1Y4 (assembly GCF_051847555.1). Classification (NCBI taxonomy): domain Bacteria; kingdom Pseudomonadati; phylum Pseudomonadota; class Gammaproteobacteria; order Moraxellales; family Moraxellaceae; genus Psychrobacter; species Psychrobacter sp. 1Y4. The sequence continues at coordinate 77,075 of NZ_JBPYDE010000010.1, forward strand.
AAAACGCCATACGGTAGGTGAGAATGCGTTCTATAATCTTTTGTGATAAATCGCGTGACAGATTAATACGAATTTTCTCACCAAAAAAACGCTGACCAAAAGAGATGAATATCGATAATATCTCTTTAGTCAACAACACGGCACTAATAATACCTAACATACGCAAACCTGCCTGCCAAGGGTCGGCAAGCGCGGCAATCTCAGTTAAAGTATCAACGGTATAACGCAATACAAAGGCATTGACCTGTGCGGTAAAAGAGCCAAGTACGGTTAAGATTAAAGTGGCTACGATTAACACTTTGTAAGGCGCGGCAAAGGTAGCAAGCTTTTTTAGAATATTCCACAGCAGTGCACGGCGCTCCGTTTTTTCAACGGGTGCAGTATTTAAGAAAGGATTATCATTTAGGACACGTGTGGGTTTAAACGGTTTTGGCATATTAAGGTTTTGGTCTTACGATTGAAGCCAATAAAATTTAGAGTCAAAAATATAGCAGCTGGTAACTATTCTATTATCCCGCATTTTATTTAAAAATACAGCGGATGACTGTTAATTTTAGATATCACTATTTATAAGTTAACGTAGGCTATGGTGTTAGCCACGTTTTCTATTTTTTTGCAAAGGTTTTGTAGAGTACGCTGCAAGTACCAAATATTATAAATGGTGCGCGGGACGTGCCCTACATACTACATATCACCTTACATACTTCATACCGCTAAACGTTTTAAAAAGTATCCGCTGGCACAAATACTGCGCCTGCCATAATACGTCGGGCTGAGCGACTCATGGAGACTTTTTTGGCTTGCCAGCGTCCAGCGACTTGTTCAGTCTTGCCGCCAACCAATAGCGTACCTGAAGGATGACCAAAACGCACCTCTGACAACTCGCCACCACCAGCGGCTGCATTCACTAATGTTCCCTGAGTAGTCGCTGCCGCGGCAATAGCGACCGCTGCCGTACCCATCATCGCATGATGCAGCTGTCCCATACTCATCGCCCGCACCACTAAGTCGATGTCGTCTGCGCTGACGTCTTTACCACTCGACGCGCTATAGCTTTGTGCAGGGGCGACCCAAGCGATTTTGGGAATATGTTGGCTGGTTTGTGCCTCGCTCTCGTCTTTAAAGAGTCCCATCGCCACACCGCCACGCGCGCGTATTTTTTCTAGTCTTGCTAACGTTTCGCTATCACTGTTAATATCGCCTTGTAGCTCAACCCCCGTAAACCCTAAGTCATCGCTTTTCATAAAGATAGTTGGGATACCGGCGCTGATAAAGGTCGCTTTAACGTTATCAGTATTTAGACCGCAACCAGACACATCAAATTCATCAACTAGATTGTTTGTTGGAAACATATCGCTTGATGAGTCAACGGGATCGATAAATTCAATTTTCACTTCGGCGGCAGGGAAGGTGACGCCGTCTAATTCAAAGTCGCCAGTTTCTTGTACTTGCACCTGGCCATTCTCATCTTTGTATACAGGGACATGAGCAATGATGGTTTTGCTGATATTCTCTTGCCAGATACGCACTTCGCAAATACCGCTATCGGCATCGACATCAATGCTACTAGAAACCTTGTCCGCGTCAACGATACCCATGTTGATAGCACAAGCACCAACTGCGGCGGTTAAGTTACCGCAATTGCCTGCCCAATCAATCATCGGCTTGGCAATATTCACTTGTCCAAATAAATAATTGACATCGTGGTCTGCTTGCCTTGCCTCAGATAGAATCACCGTTTTTGACGTGCTAGAGCTACCATTACCTAGACCATCGATTTGTTTGCCATAAGGGTCAGGGCTGCCGATGACGCGCAGTAGAAAGTTATCACGTGCCTTGCCAGCCATTTGGCAGCGCTCAGGTAAGTCGGATAGTTTAAAGAAGGTGCCTTTGGAAGTACCGCCGCGCATGTAGGTGGCAGGTACGGAGATTTGCGGGGCGAATTTTGGTTGGGTCATTTTTTCATTCCTTTGTATCTTCTTATAGTGTGATTAGTTAATATTTCTTATTTGTGGTAAAATACCACAAAGGTTAGCGTTATTAAATAAGGAGGACATTATGTCCACTGCAAGTATACGACTTAATAAGTCACTAGTTGACAAAGCTCATGCTATTGCAAAAGCACAACATCGGACACCACCGAAGCAAATTGAGCATTGGGCAACTATTGGTCAAATTATGGAGGATAATCCCGATTTATCCTATGAGTTTGTTCGTCAGTTATTAATTGCACAAGCAGAGGTTGATGCTGGTATGACTGAGCCTTATGAATTTGGCTAGTTTGATTTGGAAAAACTATGACTCAATTTCTACGTGTTATTCAGTCTCATGGATTCAAAAAAGCGGTTAAAAAATTGCATAAGAATCAAAAAGCAGACCTTGATGCTGCTGTACAGGCTATCATCGATAATCCTCATTTAGGCATACTCAAAGCAGGTGATCTTTCGTCTGTGCGCGTCCATAAATTTAAAATGACAAAACAGTTAACGTTATTAGCTTATCAGATAGATGATGGTCAGCTCGTTCTTACGCTGCTTATGCTAGGAACACATGAGAACTTTTATCGTGATGTTAAGTTAATGCTTTAAAGCTAACCTTTTCAGCTTGATACTGCTCAATAGATTTAGCCGAATGCGCTGCATTTGCAGGCGACCCTAACGAATAAAGTGTCTCTTTCAAACTATTATAATGAGCATGCGACATGACAACCGCATCATCATTGTTTTGATGCTTTATACAGACCACATTAGTATCATCGTTCACTATATCTAAAATTTGTTTAAAATCTTGATTAGCTTCTGCAAAACTGAAAGTTTTCATAAGATGTCTCTTTTTTAATTCGAGATTAAGACTTACGTTATCAACTATAAAAAGGCCGATGCCATATTTCTATACAACATCGGCTCATTTACTAATTATTAGCGTTTACGCCAAAAACTAAGCAATATCAATCGTTCCTTCAATAAATTCTTTGGCAAAACGCTGTAGCATACCGCCAGAGTTATACATCTTCACCTCATCAGCGGTATCTAAGCGGCAGATGACAGGCGTTTTATCAACTGTGCCGTCTTTGCGATGAATCACTAACGTCATCTCGCCGCCCGCTGATACGTCACCTTCGATATCAAAAATCTCAGACCCGTCAATGTTTAGCGTCTCACGGTTGGTGCCGTCTTTAAACTGCACGGGAAGCGCGCCCATACCGACTAAGTTTTGACGATGAATACGCTCAAAGTCTTCAGCGACAACGACTTCCACGCCAGCCAGACGCACGCCTTTGGCCGCCCAATCACGGCTTGAGCCTTGACCATAACCGTCACCGGCGATGATGATCAGCGGCTGTTCACGATTCATGTAAGTTTCAATCGCCTCCCACATACGCATGACTTGGCCTTCTGGCTCTACGCGAGCGAGTGACCCTTGGATAACGTCGCCTTTCTCATCACGTACCATCTCATTGAGCAGTTTCGGGTTAGCAAAAGTGGCGCGCTGAGCGGTTAAATGGTCGCCACGATGCGTGGCGTATGAGTTATAGTCCTCGCTTGGTAATCCCATCGTATCGAGATACTCGCCAGCAGCGGAATCTCCCATAATCGCGTTAGAGGGCGACATGTGATCGGTTGTGATGTTATCACCAAGCACAGCGAGTGGACGCAGACCTTTTAACTTATTCATTGCCGCCATCTTACCTTCCCAGTACGGAGGACGACGGATATAAGTACTCATCTCACGCCAGTCGTACTGAGGGTCGATAACCGACGCTTCATTACGACCTGCCTGTGCTTTGGCTTCATCAAACATCGGAATATAGACGGCATTATACTGCTCAGGTTTCACCGAGGCTTTAACGATAGCATCAACTTCCGCGTCATCAAACCAGATGTCTTTTAGATACACATCGTTGCCATTTTGGTCTTTGCCAAGTGAATCTTTTTCGATATCAAAACGGATATTACCAGCGATAGCATAGGCGACCACCAAAGGCGGTGAAGCTAGGAAAGCTTGCTTGGCATATGGATGAATACGGCCATCAAAATTGCGGTTGCCTGAGAGGACGGCGGTACTAAACAAATCCCGCTCGATGATCTCTTGCTCAATCTCTGGGTCGAGCGCACCGCTCATGCCATTACAAGTGGTACAAGCAAAGGCGACGACATCGAAGCCCAGTTTTTGTAGCTCGGGCAATAAGTTGGCTTCTTCTAAATACAGTTTAACGGCTTTTGAGCCTGGCGCGAGTGAGGACTTCACCCAAGGTTTGCGAATCAGGCCTTTTTCTACTGCATTACGAGCGACAATACCCGCAGCCACCATGTTGCGCGGGTTTGAGGTATTGGTACAGCTGGTGATAGCAGCAATAATGACGGCGCCATCTGGCATCAGACCATCTTTTGGTTCTGGCAACTTGTTACCTTCGCCATGAGCGATGCCTTCTTTTACCAAATCAGTCGTCGATACGCGCGCATGGGGTCGTGACGGGCCTGCGATATTACGCACGACTTTTGATAAATCAAAACGTAGCACGCGCTCATATTCGGCATCTTTTAGACCATCTGCCCACAGACCAACCTGCTTGGCATAGGCTTCAACCGTTTCGATTTGCTGCTCTGAGCGCCCAGTGAGACGCAAATAATCAATGGTTTGCTCATCGATGGAGAACATCGCAGCCGTTGCGCCGTACTCTGGTGTCATATTGGAGATAGAAGCACGGTCGCCAACGGTCAGATTGCGCGCGCCTTCACCGTAAAATTCTAGGTAGGCGGAAACCACGCCTTCCTCACGTAAGAACTCCGTCATGGCGAGTACCAAATCGGTACCGGTAATGCCTTCTTGTAGCTTACCGGTTAGCTCAACGCCAACGATGTTTGGCAAGCGCATGTATGAAGGGTTGCCCAACATGACGCTTTCGGCTTCTAGTCCGCCGACACCGATAGAGATAACGCCGAGCGCATCGACCATTGGTGTGTGACTATCAGTACCGACCAAGGTATCAGGGAAGGTGATGGCATCGCCGTCTTGGTCAGCCACCACTTGTACCACTGGCGACATTTTTTCAAGATTGATTTGGTGCATGATACCGTTACCGGGTGGTACCACGTTGACGTTATCAAAGGCGTACTGACACCAGTTGATAAAATGAAAACGGTCTTCGTTACGGCGCTCTTCGATAGCACGGTTTTTTTCAAACGCATCTTCCTCAAACCCTGCATGCTCGACCGCTAAGGAGTGATCGACGATAAGCTGTGTTGGTACGATAGGGTTCACTTTGGCAGGATCACCGCCTTCTGCTGCGATAGCATCACGCAAGCCTGCCAAATCGACAAACGCAGTCTGCCCTAAGATGTCGTGGCAAACCACGCGGGCAGGGTACCAAGGAAAATCTACTTCTTGCTTGCGATAAATATGCTGTGATAGCGCCTCGGTCAAATCTTCCGGTGGACAACGGCGGACAAGGTTTTCACACAGCACTTTTGAGCTAAATGGTAGTTTGGCATAAGCGCCCGGCTCAATCTCATTCACTGCTTGCTCGACGTCGAAATAATATAGATCAGTATTCGGCAATGGCTTTTTATACTGCTCATTCATGGTTTGCGGATTAACTTGCGTTAAAGGCTGCTTGCTGTCGCTCATGGCGTGCTTTCCTTTATAGTGGGTTTTATTAGGTGTCAAAGTATTTATTTAGCAAAATATATTATGAATAATAGGTTTTGCTAAATAAACATCATGATAATTTTAGAGAATGATAGGGTACGCCATACGTACCCTATAATGAAACAAACTATTAAATAACGATACTCAATTAACCACGCTCAGCGATAGAAGGCACGTCTCTTGGCTCTTCACCGATGTACTCTGCACTTGGACGAATAATACGGTTGTTAGCACGCTGCTCAAAGACGTGGGCTGCCCAGCCAGTCAGGCGCGAGCAGACAAAGATTGGGGTAAATAGCTTGGTTGGGATACCCATAAAGTTATAGGTTGAGGCATGGAAAAAGTCAGCATTACAAAACAGTTTCTTCTCACGCCACATCACTTCTTCACAACGTACCGATACTGGGTATAAAACCGTATCACCAACGTCCTCAGCCAGTTTTTCCGCCCATTGTTTGATGATGACGTTACGCGGATCAGACTCGCTATAGATAGCGTGACCAAAGCCCATGATTTTGTCTTTACGCTCAAGCATGGCCATCATCTCTTTTTCGGCTTCATCTGGTGAGCTAAAGTCTTCAATCATATCCATCGCTGCCTCATTAGCGCCGCCATGCAAGTGCCCGCGCAATGAACCAATCGCACCGGTGATGCAAGAATGGATATCTGACAAAGTAGAGGCGCAAACGCGCGCAGTAAAGGTAGACGCATTAAACTCATGCTCTGCATACAAGATAAGTGAAACGTTCATCACGCGTTCGTGTAGCTCATTTGGCTTCTCACCTTTGAGCAGATGCAAAAAGTGACCTCCAATAGTGTCATCATCGGTTTCAGTCTCGATACGCTCATTGTCATGGCTAAAGCGATACCAGTAGTTGATGATTGATGGGAACACCGCCAGCATACGATCTGTTTTATCATTTTGCTGTTCAAAGTCGGTTTCCATCTCAAGGTTACCCAGCATTGAGCAGCCCGTACGCAATACATCCATCGGATGAGCATCTGCTGGGATACGCTCAAGCACGTCTTTTAATGCTTGTGGTAGACCGCGCATCTTTTTGAGTTTGGTTTGATAAGCATCTAGCTCACTTTGAGTTGGCAGGTTGCCATAAAGCAGCAGATAAGCCACTTCTTCAAAGATACATTGCTCAGCCAAGTCTTTGACATCATAACCACGGTAAGTAAGACCTGAGCCTGATTTACCGACAGTTGATAATGACGTCTTGCCAGCAACTTGACCACGTAGTCCTGCGCCTGATAGTTGTTTGCCTGCTGCCATGATTAAATTCCTTTTGTTGGTAGCTTGTTGTTAAGGTGATTGAGTTAAACAGTATTGACTGTTTCTTACTTATTGTCCGCAAATAGCTTATCTAGGGTTTGCTCAAACTCATGATAATTTAAGAAATCATAAAGCTCCATGCGTGTCTGCATGGTATCGACGACATTTTCTTGCGTGCCGTCATCTAAGATATGTTGATAAACGTTTAATGCCGCTTTGTTCATCGCACGGAAGGCTGATAATGGATATAGCACCATATCGACACCTACGCCATGTAGCTGCTCAGTGGTATACAGGTCAGTTTGACCAAACTCAGTCATGTTGGCCAGTACCGGAATATCTAATACATCGGTAAATTTACGATACATCTCAATGTCAGTTAATGCTTCTGCAAAGATCATATCAGCGCCCGCCTCTTGAAACGCTACCGCTCGCTCAACTGCCGCATCAAGCCCTTCAACTGATAGTGCATCAGTACGCGCCATTACCACAAAGTCAGGGTCAGTTTTGGCATCAAGCGCAGCCTTTAGACGGTCTACCATCTCTGAGATACTGACGATTTCTTTATTAGGGCGGTGACCACAGCGTTTTTGCGCGATTTGATCTTCGATATGAACCGCTGCCACGCCTGCTTTTTCCATTTTTCTTACAGATTGGCTAATGTTAAATGCGCCGCCCCATCCCGTATCGATGTCGACTAATAGTGGAGTGTCGACGGCGTCAGTAATGCGGCGCGCATCTTCAAGCACATTATCAAGGCTGGTCATACCCAAATCTGGTAGACCAAATGAGGCATTGGCAACCCCGCCACCAGATAGATATATTGCCTGATGACCGACTTGCGTTGCCATCATGGCCGTATAGGCGTTAATAGTACCGACGATTTGTAGTGGTTGGTTATTATCGTTCTTTTGTTTCATGGCATTGCGAAAGCGCGCGCCAGCTGATGATGTCATTTGAGAGTCCTTGCATGGAGGGTTAATCTTATTATCACCATACAAAATCCTAGTCAGTATCTTGTATGGTCAAATTTTTATTAACTTAGAGTATACGCATTTGACTCTAATTTGGAAGTAAACATTGCTAATGTAAATTTAGTAAATATTTATTAAAAGTTAATTTAATTTAACATTATTCACTTATTGAATAATAGTATCTATATATTGATGATATCTCTATTCTGTTATGCATATTAATAAAAACAACACGCTATAACCAAGTTACTATGAAATATTTAGTTACACTTGCACTGTTTATAACTCATCAATTATAGTCGATTGACTATGGGGGACGTCTCATCGGAAGGGCTTTTACATTTTTTGTAATAAAAAAGCCCTAATAGCTAGCAGCTAAAAGGGCTTTGATTATTTATGGCTTAAATTGTTCAATACGCTTCACGCTTTTAGCCAAGCAGACCGGCAAGGTTGGCTAAAAATAATAGAGCGACACTTCCTAAGAACAGTAAGCTTACTATCGAATAAGCATTCATACCTGCTGATAGTTTTTGATGATTTTTTACTAAAGTGTAGTTCAACCAACCAAAGATAGGCGCCGATACAAAGGCTGATATCATAGCAAACTTTAACATAGCGCCTAATTGTCCGGTGAAGAAAGTGATGATAACCAAGCCACCGCCAATTGCATAAGTCGTCCAAAAAGCAACTTGCTTCTTATTAATCTCGCTCTCACCTTTTAGCAAACGCCAGCATTCAGCATTGGCACGGCCATAACCATCCGCACAGGTAATCGTAGTACCAAACATACACATAAAGGCGACAAAGGCAACCAGCAGCCTTGACCATTCACCAATAGTAGCAGTATACATATTGATAAGCTGATCAATATAAGCAACGCCTGCGGTTTGAATCTCTTGACCGGAGCCATATTGAACAAAAACACCTAAGGATAAGAAGAACAACGCTAAAATAGCAGACACTAAAAAGCCCACATTAAAATCAAGCAGACCTTGTTTATGAGTGGTATTGTCCGCTTTTCTCTTTGCAGAGGTCCACATCGAAGTAATGGCAGCAAACTCAAGTGGCGCTGGCATCCAACCCATCAATGCCACAATAAACCCTAAAGTCGCTAAATTCCAAGGAGACGTAGGAATAAAGTCAGCAGTCATTACCGTCGGTTTGCCAGCAGCAATCAAGACTGCTAACACTGTTGCGGAGACGAGTGCAATCATAATCCACTTAGTCACCCCATCGAGCAACTTATAATGACCAGCAATGAGAAAAAACCACGATACAGCAACGATTATGACCGCCAAGCTGATACTGGACAGCCCTATAGAAGCTGGCAACATAAAGCCCAATATTACCGCGGCCAGTAGCGTCACGGCACCTGTACTAATCACCGCGGATAAGATAGATAAAACAAAGTAAATCCAAAGATACGCTTTTGAGCGTTTGGCATAACCGGCGATCAAACTTTCGCTGGTATCATAAACATAATCTGTGCCAAAACGAAAGAAAGGGTACTTAAAGACGTTGGCCAGAATAATCATAATCGCCAGCTGCCAGCCGTATATAGCCCCCGCCTGCGTTGATGAAATCAGATGCGAGCCGCCGATGGCAGCAGTTGCCATCAAAATACCTGGCCCAAAGATACGCCAGCTAAAGCCTTCTTGTTGAGCGGTGCTAACCGTATCAGGGTTATCAATTGGTCGTGTGGTCATAAATACCTCGAGATGGTTAAAACGGCAAATTATCACTTACCTGTGTCAGCTTGCCAATGATCATTAAAAAATCGTTCTATATAGGATTGGTTAAAATGTAAAACGATTCATATCGTATCGACTTTAGCACATCAATACTATTCAGGATAACAATTATTCCAGTTATCATTACTATTTTCTTGTATGGCTATTCCTGTTGGTTATCATAGTAAACAACCAATATCAAGTATTGGCATCGTTTATTTTTTAGCGGTTCTTTATATCACAATACGCATCTGATATAGGATAATTTTAGACTATTCTTATAATTTATAGCTTTGATCCAAACTTTTGTCGTCGATAAGTAATACCACGTTGTTCATAAACGGCATAGATTGCATCTAAGAGATTGGGGATTTTGGGGTGGATAAAGTCTTTTAGTGTATGCAAGTACACAGGAGAGGTGATATTTTCATGAATCAAACGCTGATAACTGATCTGTTCGGTGCGTACTGTGCGTAGGCTGGCGGGTACTAATGTAATACCTTCGCCTGCCGCCACAAGTCCAAGCGCAACTTGCAAGTCGCTCACCTCAGTCGTCATTAGCGAGGTGATGCCATACCTTGCAAACAAGTGCAACAAAGGTTCGGTGACAGGCTCACTAACTGATAACGGTTCGCTGTCTGTCTCGCCATTTTTGGTCGCTAGGGTTGTGGCTGCGGTAGTAGATACTGGTAAATGTGTTTGATGATATAAAATTAGGCGGTTGTTTGCCAAATCGATCAAGCGTTGATCTGTAGTATTGGCAAGTGGGTGGGCTTTGGGCAATGCCACCAGATAGCGCTCATGACGCAATAGAATTTGCTGTATCCATGCATCTTGATGAGCAAAGCGACCAAAGCCAACATCAATATCACCAGATTTTAACGCTTCTACTTGTTGATATGAGCTGATATCTTTAAGATTGACTTCGATATCAGGGTTTTGCTGTTTTAAGGACGCAATGATGTCTGGTAAGTGCCCATAAAGTACTGATGGCACAAAACCTATGTTAAGTGCTTTACTTGGTGCTGATAAGCGCTGGGTCATACTGGTGATGGTATTGAGCTCTGTCAATACTGTACTGACTTTATCATAAAAGAACTGACCGGCCTTAGTCAGTTGTAGTGGCCGATGATAACGATCAACCAGTATCACGCCCATACCCGCCTCAAGCTGCTTTAGCTGGCGACTAAGACTTGGTTGTGATAAGCCTGTTTTTTTAGCGGCAGCACTAAAGCTTTTGAGATCGGCGATAGCAATAAAAGCATTGATCTGCTTTAAATCCATTGTTTATAGTCCTATCATAGTAGCTTTTTTCGTCTTTGATCGAATTAATGGCGTCGTGCGTATGTCAATTGGATCCAAAGTATCATAACGCAGTTATGATAGCGTAGTTTTTGCAATCACTTAATATTAACGGCATTACTTGGTTTATTAACATATGAATGAATTCAACAAAGGTAACTTAGAAAAAATTAATTTAGATAACCATAATTTAAGCAAAAATAAATCAGACAATAGTGATTTGTACAAAAATAACGTGGAGGGAAAAGAAAGTTTATCTGCCTCCGTTTGCAGAAAAGATAATAAAACCAGTGACATATATGAGCGTTTTATTAATCGCATACAGGGTATTAGTGAATCTAATGTTGACAAAAATTTAAGTCGTGCCAATTTTAAAGAAAAATTACCTCATGCAGAAACTGCATCTGAACCTTTAGATAATGCAGAGTGGCAACTTTCTTTAGAAACTGAACAGACCTCACACAATGATCAAAAAATCAAAGCCCAACAGCTAGATACCTCTAAAGCAAATACAGAAAACACTGATGATGGGTTGGAGCTGTCTTTGCTATCTTCACATGAAGATCCTACGCTTGACGACGCCGCGACAGCATCCGTACTACCTACTGACTTAAAAGCAGACGCTGACATCCAAAAAACAGGCGTATCAGAGGATAAGCAAGTTAGTAGCCTAAAACTAAAGCTATTGATTATTGGCATTGTTTGCGGGTTACTGCTGAGCGCACTTGTGGTTGCTATACTGACTATGACAGGTATATTTGCTAATACTGAGCCAGCTACAGAAAGCTCAAATACAACAGTGGTGAGCGCTGATGGACCAGATACTGCGGGTATAAAGCCATTGAGTAGTGAAGAGACGGTAGCGAAATCTGACAATGTAAGTGAGACAAATTTGTCAGATAACGTTGCAACGGTAGGGGAGTTGTCTGTAGACAAGTCAATCGACAAATCTAAGTTAAGCGATGAACAAATAAAAGATACACTGTTAAAGACTAGCACAACGCAACTGGTTACTGCAGTATCTCCAAAGACCGATACCAGCGATACAGAAGCTGACCTTGTCAAAAATAGCGATAATGAGGCTATAATTAGTTATGAGGATTTTGCAGAGGAGGCGCAAATTACTCTATATCGAGAAACGAATAACTAGTCGTTGTAACATATAATCAAATTGTAAGTACTTAAAGTAGGTTTTATAAGAAACAGCTTTAGATTTATAGTAAAAATATTTAAAGATAAGATATAATATTAATGCTATTTTTTTATAGAATTAATAAGTGAATATTGTAGTAAGATAACAAATACAAACAAAACTATTTAAACAGACTTTTGTTATTAAGTTATTTTTATCGACAAAAGACTACATTTGTTTGAAAGAGTATTGGTATTGAAAGAAAGATAGTCGCAAGGTGGTAATACTTAGAGTTAGGCTACTGGTTTATCAAGATTAAACACGCTCTATTATTGGATAATTATTATTCAATAGTAGAGCGTGTTTTTTTATATTGGCGGTATATTTTCGATAGTTATAGGAATACCATATACTTTGTAAGAGATTAATTTTCTCATTTATTAAATAGATAGAAAATTGTTCGCTAATATTCTCGTCATGTTTTTTTGTATAGAGTAGTAATAAAAAATTACGGCCTATTTACATTTTGTAAGCTTGTAAACATATTCGCTTTGATGAATACTAATTGAAACTATTTATTAAAATGAAGGAGCAAGCAGTGAATAAGATCTTCAAAAAAATCTGGAACCAATCATTAGGGCAGGTGGTAGTCACCTCTGAGACAGCAAAAAGTGCAGGCAAAACCAGCGGCGTAACTGGTAGTATTAGCCAAACGATTAGCCTATCTAGTCCTTCATCCAACAGTTCATCTAATTATCCAATGCTGACTCTAAAAGCTTTAGTTCTTGGTATGACAGCGATTAGCGCTACTGTTTGGGCAGATACCGGTTTTGATAATACAGATCCTAGTTACATTGATTTAAATAAAAACAGTAGTGATGTAGACCTTGATGAAAATCCAATGCCTTCATTCAGCACTGAAGTTGGTTTTGATAATATGGCAGGGGGTATATTTAGTAGTGCGGTCGGTAGTAAAAATCAAGCAATGCACGATGGTAGCAATGCTCTAGGTTATAATAATAAGGCATTCGGTCATCAGAGCAGTGCTGTGGGTAGTAACAATAACGCGCAGACTTGGGGAACTAGTGCGATAGGCAATGGCAATGCAGCATTAGAAGAATATAGTATCGCAATAGGTAATGGTAATGTCGCAGAGGGTGGTTGGAGCAATGCACTAGGCCGTGGCAATGCTACATCAGGGTATTATAGCAGTGCATTGGGTAACGAGAATACTGCTTCAGGTGAAAATAGTAGTGCCGTAGGTTATATCAATGATGCATCGGGTGAAAACAGTAGTGCGGTAGGGGCTAATAATAAAGCAGAAGGTACTGATAGCAGTGCAGTAGGTCATAATAATACTGCAAGCGGTCCCTTGAGTAGTGCCGTAGGTAATGGTAATACTGCATCGGGCAATAGTAGCAGTGCGGTAGGTTTCGGTAATGAAGCATTATTTACAAACAGTAGTGCAGTGGGTAATAGCAATACCGCACGGAGTAGATACAGCAGTGCGGTGGGTTATAACAATATCACATCGAGTAGGGACAGCAGTGCTATAGGTAATAACAATCAGGCGTTGGAGGAACATAGCAGTGCGGTGGGTTTTAGCAATACAGCAGTGGGCTTGTTAAGCAGTGCGGTGGGTTCTAACAATACCGCATCGAGTGAATATAGCAGTGCGATGGGGGCTTTTAATGAAGCATCAGGTGATGGTAGCAGTGCGGTAGGTGTTGGCAATACAGCAGAAGGTACTGATAGCAGTGCAGTAGGTCGTCTTAATATTGCAGAAGGTAATAATAGTAGTGCAGTGGGTTTTAGCAACAGAGCATCGGGGGGAAATAGTAGTGTGTTGGGTTATGGTAATAGCGCAAGTGGCTTTCTTAGCAGTGCTGTGGGTAGTGATAATCATGCAGAAGGTAGTGAGAGTAGTGCGGTAGGTAACGAGAATAGGGCATCAGGCGGTTGGAGCAGCGCAATGGGCTCTGGAAATACGGCATCGGGTGAAAAAAGCAGTGCGCTGGGTCGCTCCAATACGGTATCGGGTAGATTTAGTAGTGCGATAGGTTTCAATAATGAAGCATCGGATGACTTTAGCAATGCAATAGGAGCTGCTAACAAGGCATCAGCACGTAATAGTAGTGCGATAGGAGTTAGTAATATAGCACTGGGTGTTGATAGCAGTTCGCTGGGTCGCTCTAATACTGCATCAGGAATTGTTAGCAGTGCAATAGGTGTTTCCAATGAATCTTCGGGTGCTGCTAGTAGTGCGATGGGTCGTAAAAATAAAGCAAGAGGTACTGATAGTAGTGCAGTGGGTTCTAATAATATAGCATCTGCTAGCAATAGCAGCGCATTGGGTAGTGATAATTATGCATCTGCTAGCAATAGTAGCGCAGTAGGTCGCTCCAATACGGCATCAGGTAATATTAGCAGTGCCATAGGCATTAGCAATAGAGCAGTGGGTATTGCCAGCAATGCTGTAGGTCGTTCCAATATCGCATCAGGTAATGCAAGTAGTGCGGTGGGTTACAAGAATGACGCGGATGGTGAATATAGCAGTGCGCTAGGCTCTTTTAATAAAGCAACGGGCATTAGTAGTAGTGCGGTGGGTTATAGAAATATTGCCTCAAGTAGTTTTAGTAGCGTATTTGGAAGTAACAGCCGCGCTACAGCAGCACGTGCCACGGCCATTGGCCATAATTCTCTTGCGGATGAGGTAGATACCATTTCAGTGGGCCGCGCAGGTAGTGAGAAACGTATCACCAACGTTGCTGGTCCACAAAACGATTATGATGCTGCCAATAAACGTTACGTCGATGATCAAATACTAGTGATACAAAGAAACTTTTTAGTTGCCCCGCAGTCAGCTATGATTCAGCCTGCATCTATTGGACCTTCACCTATTGAGAATGAAATCAGTAGGTTTACGTCTGCAGAGTTTGCAACTGCCGACAATGCAAGTATGAGGTCGGTAGAGGCAAATGCTATAGACAATAATGCTACGAGCGACAATAACGCAGCCTGGCAAGGTGAAGGTGAGCAATCTATTGCCATTGGTGATGGTGCAGAAGCAAGCGGTGTGCAATCCATTAGTATCGGTACCGGTAATAAGGTCACAGGAGACCATTCTGGGGCGATTGGTGACCCAAGTGTCGTCAGTGGCGACAACAGTTACAGCTTCGGTAACGACAACACGGTGTCTGGTGACAATACTTTTGTAGTAGGCAACAACGTGAATACATCAGCTCAAAATGCGGTGGTATTGGGTAATGATTCTAGCTCTGATCGTGACAATACGGTGTCGGTTGGCTCTGCTAATGACCAACGTCAAATTATTAATGTTAAGGATGGTACTGATGAGCATGATGCGGTGAACGTAAGTCAACTACAAGCTGAGAAAACGAACGCTATCGAAACGGCCAATGCCTATACCGATACTGGTATAGCGACTTTGAATAACACATTCCAAAATTATGAGGTTGAGACTGACAGACGTTTTCGCGAAGTTGATGAGCGTTTTGATCGTCAAGGAGCGATGAGTGCTGCTATGCTAAATATGGCGACCAGCACCTCAGGTTTGTCAGGTAAAAACCGTATAGGCGTAGGTGCAGGTTTTCAAGGATCTGAGCAAGCGGTTTCAGTCGGCTATCAACGTGTCATCCATCCTAATGCAAGTGTCAGTGTTGGCGGTGCTTTCACCAAAGATGAGACTTCTGGTGGTGTAGGCTTGGGTTATAGCTGGTAAATACTCACTAAGCACAAACAAGGGATATTTATTTATCCTTTGTTTTTTTATAGACGTGAACTGCCATTATAGTTTAATATAAAACAGTCTATTTAACATAATATACATTATGCGAAAACAAACCAACGGTCTTAGACGTTGAGTGTATAATGTTTTAGTTCAATTATTTGTTATCCAGTTCTGTCTACAAGTCTTGCCATTCATTTCTAAAAGAAATTTATTTCATACTTAAATATCTATATTCCTTCTTAATAAATATTAATGCTCACATCTACCTCTTATATTCCAGCTAACGACAATGCTTCAGTAAATGCTCTCGTAACGATGTGCCATCCTCATCTAAGATGACATCTGCTACTTGGCAATTTTCTTCATTATCGATGCTATCACATGACAGCTCATAATAAACATCATTACCTTGCACTAAGCTGACTTTGACCAAACCTTTTGTGGTCACTGAAAACTGCTTGTCTTGTGCATAGTCAGGATCTTGAGAACTCCACAACACATCATAACCAATATGACATGACACTTGCTCTTTATCGAAATAATCCTGCTCAAGCTGCATGGCCGCCTGTAGCTCTGGACTACCATATTGTTGTAGTACAACTGGATAATCTTGACCTTGGTTTCTCGCATCCTGCCGGTACATTTTGGCAATAGTATTAACTTTCATAGCAAAAACTTTCTGTAACGGCTCAGTTAGATTAGCGCTAGCCGTCATAGCAGAAAACCCTATTATTAGCATTATTATAGACAATATCGTTTTTTGCATGGTGTCCTCCATGGATGATGACATCGTAAGTATTAAATTCATTAAAACACATATAAACTATCATTTTACTGCATAATTGTTTAGTATTTATATTAGTCTAACTTTTCTCCAATTCCACTTTTATAAAAATAATAAGCTATGATAAGGATATTGTTATGATGCCGTCATCTCGTTTTGATATTTCTAAGTCCTATCTTTATAAACTATCAGCTACTGTATGCTTTGCTTCAATACTGGTTACTACCGGTTGTCAATCTTCTGCTGAGTCAAATGCAACCGTTACTCATCAATCAAACGGTAACTCATCGACAACAGTTGTCTCAGATATAAGTCAACAAACCCTTAGACAGCAAGCGTTACGCATCCAGCGGGCACTTGCTAATAATGATTATGCTCGCATCACCAATGATATCCATCCGACACGTGGTGTGCGCTTCTCAATGTACGCTTACGTGCGCCCTGAGTCTGATAAAGTCTTTAGCCGTGAGCAATATGCACAGTATCTAAAACAGCCTAACATTCGCTTCACTTGGGGCGAACTTGATGGTACTGGCAATCCATTAATAATCCCACTACCAGAATACCTAGCTACTTGGGTGGACACGCAAAAGTATAATAATAGCGCCATCAGCATCAATGAATTCCGCCAAACTGGTGGTATGATTAATAATATAAGAGATATCTATCAACACTCGGATGTGGTTGAGTTTTATTATAAAGGGTCTGAAGAATATGATGGTATGGACTGGCGCATCATGCGCTTAGTGTTTGATGACTATCAAGGTAAACGCTATTTGGTCGCTATTATTAATGACCAATGGACAGTTTGATCAACAATTAAGCATATGATTTTATAGTCAAATTCCATTAAAAAAGGGCAATGCATCGTATATGATGCACTGCCCTTTTTGTATCAAAATAAAGAGATTAGCTATAACTATCTGTTCGTTTTTTTTAAAATATAGAATTCTAAAAATTTTTTAGTATATGTGAAGAAATTTTAACTAAAGTTACAATTTTTTAATGAAGAAAAATATATACACTTATACAAAATTCTGATATTTTGTAAATAGATTGTAATTTAAACTTACGAAATTTGTATTTAGAAATGCAACTTCAATTGCTTAGAAATAATTATTAAAATTTATTCAAAAATAAAGGTATGTGATGAGAAATAACTAACAAGGATGTTAATATTATGAGATTCATTATAGTAATGTTAGTTTCGGCTCTTTTGTCTGGTTGCTCAACACTTGGAAAAATTACAACAAATAGTGAAAAAGGCAGGTATTTTTGGTGCAATGATAGATACCTTCATAAGTTAGATTCTCCTTTTGGTAAGGAACATCTTAAAGTAGCTGAGAGAGGTTATATATATGCATTGGCTAGTTCATTAGTACTTCAGGGTCAAGATAAAATAACACAAGAAAGCAAAGACCATTTTTTTCAAATACCCTCTTATTTAGAAGTACATCACTGGCCTAAGTCAGACAAGTCTGGCTTTGGCGTTGGGACATTTAAGCTATATGAAACATCTGATAAAATAAAGCTTAAAGAAATAATAATTGCATTCACTGGCTCAAATCAGAAACGTGACTGGATATTTACAAACTTACTTTTTAGTAAAAAACAGTACAAATTAGCAGAAGAATACGTTCTACAAATAGCGGAAGCAAATCCAAACACTAGAATTGTTGTTGCAGGTTATTCACTCGGTGCAGGATTAGCAGTTCATGTTACTAAAAAAGATTCAACAAAATATAAGATAGCTGAGGCTTGGGCCTTGAATCCAAGTCCAAAAACTTATACACATGGAAAATCAGACAATAAAATATGGTTGGCATCAACTGATAATGAAGTATTGAAAATAGTAAGAAGCCCGTTTTTTCATAGATGGCCTGGAGTTGATAATATTGGTGCACCTGAAGATCAGACTGCTGAAGAATACAATCTGATAAGATCAATGGGTATCTACTCACATTACAGATGGGTTCTTACACGCAATATGCTTTGGGTTGCTGACCTATCTATATATAACCGCACAAAAGCTGATATGACTGAACCATTAAAGATAATTAAAAACTCAAGTTTTAAATCTTGCCAACAATATATTAATTAGGAATGAGTGAGAGTTGGTTGACAGAACTTAGTTCACTTTACCTTCCTCAAATCTATTATCTTCGTTCAATTCGGCGTCTGGCGAAAGAACTTGACCATAATCTCATAAATATCAGGATAAGCGTCTATCAGTTTTTGCGGGGTCTCAAAAAATACTTCGCTAAGTACCGCAAAGAACTCAGCCGGATTGGTCGCACCGTAGCGATCCAAGCCTGATTTACGATGCTTTTGAAAGTCTTCAAAGTCGCGGCTCATAATTGTCGTCCAGCGCGTTGGATCCATATCCGGCTGCATGGGCGGGAAGCCATTGGCGCGGCCATTAAGCATATCAAGCTTATGCACAAACTCGTGAATGACGACATTATGACCATCGCGCTCGCCTGAATGCTTGGCATCCTTCCATGATAAAACCACAGGTCCACGCTGCCACGCCTCCCCGCTTCGATGTTGCTGGCCTTCATGAACAATACCAAACTCATCTACTGTTTTGGTCTCACTTTTGTATGAACCAGGATAGATGATGACTGACGACCAGCCAGCGTACCACTCAAGTCCTAAATTTAAGATAGGCAGACAAGCTTGCAAGGCAATAGACTGCTTAACAGCATCGGTAATCTCAAAGCCTTGAGCGCCGTTAATAGATTTGTCGTCCAAAAACAATGTCGCCAAATCAAACAAACGAGATATCTCATCCTTGTCTAGTCTATCGAGTATCACAATACGCTTGGCAGCTTGCATCCAGTCAGCCTCGGTAAATTCGCTATTATCCAGTATTCGCTGCTCGCGCCAGTCTTTTATTATTTCAAACATATTGATTTTCCTTAACGTTAACGTTTAAACCATGTTTATCCCATCTATTCACTGCACAATGTTATCAAACAAACTGAGAGCAGCGATGATATTTATATAGTGCTTGATATCGTTGTGATTTAACGTGTGCAAATATGCCAGCGCCCTGCTCTATTTTTCATCTTTTAAAAGTAAAGCCTAATATATGTGCCTTAAAAATATAAGGATCAAAAAGCTGTATGTTTTAGTCTAAAATGATTCATTACGTTGAGCTTACCTTTTTCAAAAAAACTTAAATTAAAAATTACATTGTAATATATCTCTCTTCTATCAAAGCGTCTATGATTAAAGTAAATGTCCTACAGCTTCGCATAAAGCTTTTATCTTTTATAACAATAAACCGTTTTGCTTTAGCTACTACCTGTGCCACTTTGACTTTGCGCAACCCTCATTCATAAATGGCTTTAATAACATTCATATAGCTTTTTAATGGACATAAATATAAAGATATTGCTAAGGAGCTTTTCGATGGTATCAACGATTGACTTAAATTCAGATATGGGAGAAGGATTTGGCGCTTGGACGATTGGCGACGGGGTCGATCCCGATATCATGCCACTTATTAGCTCAGCCAATATTGCCGCAGGTTTTCACGCCGGCGACCCCTCTATTATGGCTGAGACGCTGCGGCTGGCAGCGCGCCATGAAGTATGCATTGGTGTCCATCCAGGTTTTCGTGACTTGGTCGGCTTTGGACGTCGCCATATCTTAGCATCTGCTGATGAACTGGTGAATGATGCATTGTACCAATTAGGTGCTCTACGAGAACTTGCTCATCTTAAAGGTCTAAAGATGCATCATTTCAAACTGCATGGCGCATTATTTATGCACGCAGCACGAGATGAAGAATTTGCTGAAAAGCTAACTTCTGCCCTAGCAATTGTCGCTCCCAACTTAGCTATTTACTGCTTGGCAGACACAACAATTGATCATGCAGCAAAAAATGCTGGGTTACATAGAGTGCATGAGTTTTATGCAGATCGTGATTACGACGATGAAGGAAATCTTGTGTTTGTGCGCAAGATCAAGCCACTTGATCCTAAGCGTGTGGCACAAAAAGTATTACGTGCCTGCCAGCATAATGAAGTAGAGTCAATTAATGGCCAGCTATTAACGGTTAAATTCGATTCTGTATGTATTCACAGTGACACTCCAGGCGCCCTTTCACTGATAAAAGCAGTACGAGCAGCTCTTGATAACGCGGGTATCGAGGTAGCGGCTCCTTAACTTAACTTTCATTAATAATAATTTCAAGGAAGAAGGAAAATCATCATGAAAAATCTCGAAATTGAAGAATTAACTATTGCTGATATGCAGACGCACCTTAAGAATGGATCGCTTACTGTACGAGGCTTGGTTGAAGCATACCTCGACCGAATCGAAGCCATTGACAGATCTGGTCCTACTCTTAACTCTATCATTACTATTAATCCACTCGCGCTCGATGAAGCCGATCGCCTTGATTCACATTTTGCAGAAACAGGAGAGTTTGTTGGGGCGTTGCATGGCGTACCGGTGCTTGTAAAAGATCAGATAGAAACCAAAGAAATGATGACGACCTTTGGTTCTATCGCTCAAGACGGCTACCAACCAAAAGACGACGCAACCGTTGTCAAAAAAATCAAAGCAGCAGGTGCTATTATCCTTGCTAAGACAGTATTGCCAGATTTTGCATCATCATGGTTTGGCTTCTGCTCAAAACAAGGCGAAACCAAAAATCCTTATGTTTTGTCACATGATCCAGGCGGCTCTAGTAGTGGTACAGCTGCTGGGATAGCGGCGAATCTAGGGTTGGTTGGAGTTGGCGAAGATACTGGTGGCTCTATACGTCTGCCAGCCAGTTTTACCAATCTTGTTGGTGTCCGTGTCACACCAGGCCTGATCAGTCGCGACGGCACCTCACCGCTTGTGGTATTTCAAGACACAGCAGGACCGATGGCGCGTACCGTTACAGATGCTGCTCTTCTTTTAGATGCAATGGTAGGCTATGATCCAAAAGATGAATATACTACTGCCGCGAGTATTGCCAATCATCAAGGCAGCTATACGGATGCGATGGATATTAACAGTCTAAAAAATGCACGTCTGGGCGTTGTCCGTAATGCTTATGGCTCAAATGACAATAATGAGTCAGCAGAAGTTAATCAGATTATCGACTCAGCGCTTGAACAAGCAAAGAGCGCTGGTGCAGAACTAATTGACGTTGAAATTCCAGATATGATGGAGCACATTACTGAAACCTCCTTATATGGTTCGCATTCGCGACACGACATTAATGAATTTTTAGCCTCACGTGAGAATATGCCAATCAAAAGCCTTGAAGAAATCAAAGAAAAGGGCTTGTTTCACCCTGTGCTGGACCTTTTAATTGATATCTTTGAGGGGCCAGTAAACCCAGAAGATGAGCCTGATTATTTCAAAAAACTTGCCGCTCGTGACAAATTCCAGCGCCTAGTTGCCGGAATCGTTGCAAAAAACAACTTAGATGCACTGGTATTTCCTTGCATTCAGATTCTGCCACCATCGAAACAAGATGTCCGTGATGGCAAGCATCAAGTATTAACTTTCCCAACAAATACTTTGATTGCTTCACAAACTTGGATGCCATCGATTTGTTTGCCTGCTGGATTTAGTAAAAATGGGTTACCCGTGGGTATGGAGCTGGTTGTTTTGCCCTATCACGAGCCTGATTTATTCCGATTGGGTTATGCGTTTGAACAAGCTAACAATGTACGTCAAACGCCTAAGTATTTATGATTTTCTAATTTTAAGACTCGCTTTAACGGCTATAGTACTGAGTTACTTAAATGCAATGATCTACTCGATAATTTTCACCATCTGCAGCAGTTGTCGAAAATACTGCGACAACTGCTTATTTATCCAGCTTACCTTTTTTAAAGACATTGTTAGTTTGATTAATACTAATAACACTACACCAATAAAAAGGGTGCGGTACGACTAGTCTTGGACTGCGCCACCTCAATAGGCGTGCCTTGAGCAACGATAGATCCACCCGCATCCCCTGCCCCTGGACCAATATCAATAATCCAGTCGCTATTGCTGGCCACTTGCATATCGTGCTCAACCATAATGACAGTATTGCCCGCCTCGACGAGCGCATTCAATTGCGCCATTAGCATCGACACATCGGCAGGATGCAGACCGATGGTCGGCTCATCCAAGATATAGAGCGTATCACCACGCTGGGTACGTTGTAACTCGGTGGCAAGCTTGATACGCTGCGCCTCCCCGCCCGACAGTTCAGTCGCTGGCTGCCCCAGACGCAAGTAGCCAAGACCAACTTGCAAGAGAGCATCTAAAGCACGTAATATCGAGGCTTCTCCGTCAAAAAACGCATAAGCGGCTTCTACCGTTAGATCCAGTACTTCAGCGATGTTTTTATCTCGGTAAGTGATCGCCAGCGTGTCATTATCATAGCGCTGACCGTGACAAACTTGGCAAGGCGCATAAACACTCGGCAAAAATAGCAGCTCGACACTGACAAACCCTAGCCCTTCACAGTTGGGGCAACGACCCTTTGGCGTGTTAAATGAAAAACGGCCCGCATCATAACCGCGCGCTTTGGCCTCTGCCGTTGCCACAAACAATTTACGGACATCATCAAACAGCCCTGTATAGGTCGCAAGGTTTGAGCGCGGCGTACGGCCAATGGCTTTTTGATTGATATCAATAAGGCGGCTGACCTTGTCCATGCCAACAATTATTTTGCCTTTAGTAACCGTCTCAAACTCCTGCTCTAACAAATCCGCTTCATCCGCTGGCGCGTCTGCACTGGATTTTTTTCCTAATGCCTCATTGACCAGCTCAACTAGAGCTTGACTGACCAAGCTTGATTTGCCTGATCCCGATACGCCAGTCACACAGCTCATAACCCCTAGTGGCAACTCAATACTTAACCCTTGGATATTGTTACGCTCTATATCAGCAAGCTTTAGCCAAGCGTTAGGTTTTCTAAGCGGTTGTTTGTGTGTCGTCTCTTTATCGGTAAAGAGATATTGCGCCGTTGTTGATGCAGCAACCTTGCGCAAACCCTCTACAGGTCCGCTATAGACAATCTCGCCGCCATGCGTACCTGCCTGTGGCCCGACATCGACCACCCAATCGGCATGACGAATAACGCTCACATCATGTTCAACGACAAACACTGAATTGCCAGCGGCAATAAGCTCATCCAATGCACCGAGTAGTGCTTGCGTGTCGGCAGGATGCAGACCTGCGGATGGCTCATCAAGCACATATACCACGCCAAACAGCTGCGAGCGTATTTGCGTGGCCAGACGCAAGCGCTGTAGCTCCCCTGGCGATAAGGTCGGTGTTGTGCGCTCAAGCGATAAGTAACCTAAGCCGAGCCTCGTTAGTGCCTCAACACGCGCTAAAATGTCGCTAGCGATCCGCTGTGCGACGATGGCTTTTTCGCGGTTGGGGGTGTCATCTTCGATTTTTGTATGCGCTGTTTTTTCCAGCGTTAACGCCAAATCGGTTAAAGTAAGTTGCGACAGCTCGCCGATATCCAGCCCTGCAAACTTTACTGATAGCGATTCTTTTTTAAGCTTTTTACCGTGACACTCTGGGCATACAGATATTTGCATAAACTGCGAGACCCGTTTTTTGACCCGTGGGCTTTGCGTGGTGGTAAAGGCATTTAAAATAAAGTTTTTGGCACTGATATACGTGCCCATATAATTGGGCTTCTCTCCTTTTTCAATTGCAGCACGCGTTTGCGTCACATTGTATTCAGGATAGACTGGTACCGTTGGCGTTTCATCAGTAAACAAAATCCAATCGCGAGACTTTTTGGGCAATTTGTGCCACGGCGTATCGATATCATAGCCAAACGTGGTCAATATCCGGCTCAAGTTTTGTCCTTGCCAAGCGCCGGGCCATGACGCAATCGCCCGCTCACGAATGGACTTGGTACTATCAGGCACCATCAAATCTTCGGTCACATCAAACACTCGGCCAATACCAGAGCACGCTCGGCATGCACCTTCTGGCGTATTGGGCGAAAATGCATCAGCGTAGAGCATGTCTTGATCTGCTGGGTACTCGCCAGCTCGTGAGTACAACATCCGCAAGCCGTTCGATATGGTCGTGACACTGCCAACGGAGGAGCGTACAGAGGGTGTGCCGCGCTGCTGCTGTAAGGCGACTGCGGGTGGCAGGCCTTCTATGGCATCGACATCTGGCTCGTCCACTTGATCGATCAAACGCCTTGCATACGGTGACACCGAATCCAGATAACGGCGCTGTGATTCGGCGAACAAAGTCCCAAACGCCAGCGATGACTTGCCTGAGCCTGATATACCCGTGAACACCACAAGTGCATCACGTGGCAAGTCAACATCGACGTTTTTTAGATTATGGACACGTGCGCCTCGGACTTGAACGTGATTATTTGGTTGCCTGCTCCGTTGATGATTGGGAGTGCTATAAAGATCGTGGAAGTTTGTGTTATTGTACTTGGCCATACCGCAGTCTTTCCTCTTAACTCATTGTTATTATAAGATTTGATTCACAAGAGGTTAACACACCTTGATTGTAGCCTATGGCTCGGCTTACGTATTCATAGTATAGAGAGACAAAACGATAACTTGAAACTAAAAAGAATATAAAAATAGCGCGCTAAAGACATCTTTAGCGCGCTATTTATTTACAAGTCAATGCGTTTATAACTTATGACGCGTAATTATTAATAACTATTAATAATCATGAGTACCACGAATGGGATAGTCTTTGTCTCTGATAAACGCCAAACCTTCTGCAAGTGTTTCAAGATCGGGTCTTACAAAAGGATTATTTGAGATATCCACGACCTGAATATCCCCTTTGTCGTTGACCACGTAGATACCAGGTTCAGCGAACGGATGATCGGTTTCTTTTTCTGAGCGCGGATTAGAGATATAAAGCCCCAGCGTTTTCATTTGCTCGACGCTCAAGCCATAAGCAATCGGGAAATCGATATCTATATCGTCAAAATGGCTTTCTAGCTGCTCTTTACTGTCGCCAGATACCGCAATGATATCGACACCTGTTTTATAAAAAGACGTTTTTCTAGTCTCAAGCTCATTGAGGTATTTGGTGCACATCGGACAATGCTGACCGCGATAAATAACGACCAGTTTCCAATCATGACCATGGGCCGGCTTCCCCAATGACTGCATCCCACCGTTATATAGCTGTACTTCCATCTCAGGAAACTTGGTACCAGAAAGCAATTTTTGATTGTAAGATGCTTGCATAATTTTATCCTTATATATTCTCATTATTGTAACTTTGAAGATTGATTTTGACCAATCGTTCAACATCTCACCAACGATGGTATAACTAAAAAGCCGACAGTTAAGTCGACTTTTTGTTATGAAATGATACGTATTGGCAATCTATAGAGATATTTTTAATCTCACCCCACCACCAGCCGCATCATCTGCGTACTGATATAACCGCCAAAGGTGCCGACCGCATAACCAAGAATACCCAAAAACACGCCTACAGGTGCCAAGGAAGGATGAAAGGCGGTGGCGACAATTGGTGCTGAGGACGCGCCGCCTGTATTGGCGTTGGAGCCGACTGCCAAAAAGAAAAACGGCGCACGAATGAGCCTAGCGACAGCAAAGACAATCACTACGTGAATACTCATCCATAGCAGACCAATGAGCAGCAGTCGCCACTGTGAGACGATGCCCGCCAGATTGATTTGCATACCGATAGCCGCGATGAGTACGAAGATAAACACCGTACCGATTTTGGAAGCACCCACATGATCAAGCCGGCGAACTTTGGTAAAGGAAAAAATCACCCCTATGATGGTAATGATGACCACCATCCAAAAGAAGCTGCTGGCAAAGCTATATTGTACTGCCCAACTATAGGGCGCAAAGAATTCTGCGATTTGCCCACCGATAAAGTGTGCCACTCCTACCATAGCAAAGCATAAGCCGAACATCACCATTAAGTCATTAAGTGTCGCTGGACGTGCATGGTCACGCTCGTAGCTCTCAACCGCTGCAATCACTTTATTAATACTACTGCTATCAGCCCTTAATAAGCGATCTATCTTATCGCTGTGCTTGGCCATGACCAAGATAGCCAATAGCCACAATGAGGCATTGGTCGTATCAACCAAAATCATCATGCCAAACAAATCATCACTGACCCCAAACAATTCTTTCATCGCTGCCTGATTAGCAGCACCGCCAATCCAGCTACCTGCCACTGCTGAAAACCCGCGCCATAACGTATCATCGGTAAACATACTGGGCGATACCCACTTAGCCACACCCAAACTAATCGGACCACTGATAATAATGGCAATACTGGCGGCAAAAAACATCGCAATGGCTTTCCAGCCTAAGCCCAGTATCTTGGGTACATCCATCGACAGGGTCATCAGTAGTAAGCTGGCTGGTAACAAGTAGGTAGCGGTAAAGCCATAAATCTGTGAGCCAATACCATCAGCAAAGAAGCCCAAGCTATTCAACGTCGCCGGTATAAAGCAGCACAATACGATACCGGGCAATACAGCATAAAAACGTCGCCAAAACTTACTGGGCAATCCTTGGGTATAAAATACCAAGCCTATAATGGCCATGATAATACCAAATGCTAGTGGCAAACTATCAATTGCAAAACTTGAGGTAGCGGGCATCAAGGGGCTCCGAAGTGTGCGATTTATCAAAGTTTGTCAGTATAGACAAGGCAAAAAATAGGTGCAAGCTGCTATTTGGCCAAATCCTAAATTGAATAGACACAAAAAAGCCAGATAACACGTATCTGGCTTTTTCCGGCTTTACTATAGGGCTAAATGAGCGGCTTTACTATAAACCGTGATTAGCCGTTAGAGCTAACGTTATTACGAGTTTCTACCACGATTGCCACCAGTTGGACGACCTTGACCACGGCTGTCAGAACGATTGGCTGGACGACCTTGGCTACCACTTGGACGACCGCGACCAGAGGCGGCACGTTCACCGCGCGGCGCGCTATTACCGTCACCGCGGTTAGGGCCACTGCGTTTACCTTGGTATGGTTTGCCGCCTGAGCGCTCATTTGGTTTGCCTTGATAGCCACTGTCGTTGCTGGCGCGTTGACCAGTCGCTGCGCGATCACTTGAACGACCACCGGTGGACTTGCCAGCATAACCGCCGCTTGAACGGCCACGGCCTTGACCACCACCGTTAGAGCGTCCGCGACCACGGCCACGCCCTTTACCTTTGTTTTCACTCGGTACATAAGTTTTCTTTGGCTCCATGCCTTCAATGACACAGACTTCCATCTTACGATCTAAGTAGCGGTTGATAGCGTTTAGCTGTGGACGATCATCCATACTACATAAGCTAATAGCCACACCAGTACGACCTGCACGGCCACAACGGCCGATACGGTGGACGTAGTCTTCTGTTTGACGCGGCAAATCGTAGTTGATGACGTGTGAGATGGCTGGTACGTCTAAACCACGGGCTGCAACATCAGTCGCTACCAAGATTTTGCACTTGCCATTACGCAAGTCTTGCACAATACGGTTACGCTTACTTTGTGGTAAGTCACCATGTAGGAAGCTGGCTTTATGACCTTGTTCTTGTAACGATTTGGCCAATTTTTCCGTACTACGTTTGGTCGCTGCAAAGATGATAATTTGGTCCATCTCTGGTTGACAAACAATTTTATCAAGCAAACTATTTTTATGATTAAAATCATCACAGTAATACACTTTTTCTTCAATGTGTGCTGATTCAACTTTGATTGACACACGCTCAGGATTTTTAGTAAAGCTTGCAGCAATTTTGCCGACCGGGCCGTCCCAAGTCGCTGAACACATAATCGTCTGACGATCCGTTGGTGCCGCACTCAAGATATCACTAATGTCATCAGCAAAACCCATGTCTAGCATGCGGTCCGCTTCATCCAGCACGAGTACTTCAAGGTTTGATAAATCAACACGGCCTGCTTTGATATGGTCAAGTAAACGACCTGGTGTGGCGACAATGACCTGTACGCCTTTTCTTAACGCTGTGATCTGACCGTTGTATGGTGCGCCGCCAACCAATGGCACGCAAAATAGACCGCGCATGTCTTTAGAGTACGTACGCACACTGTCATGCACTTGTTGGGCAAGCTCGCGTGTTGGCGTTAGAATAAGGGCTTTGGTGAGCTTATCAAAGCTGGTAGCACGGCTCAAACGATCCAGTACTGGGATGACGAATGCCGCCGTTTTACCACTACCGGTTTGCGCCGACAATAATAAATCACGGCCTTGTAGGGCAAAAGGAATGGCTTGTGCTTGAATAGGGGTTGGGTTGGTATAACCAACGCGATCAAGCGCTGTCAAAATTGGCTTGGCAATATTAAGGTCAGTAAAGGTAACTTGATCTTCTTTGGCAGCAGTAGCCGCTTGATTATCAGTATCAGAGGTGTCGGTATTTGCAGTAACAGTATTTTCGATGATGCCGTTTTCAGCGGCAATGGTAGATAAGATATCAGTCATGAGAATCCTTGGTAAGTATAAGCTGCTGCACATTCAGCAAGCTTGATGCATACCACTGATAACCGTTCATCACGCTGCTTTTATCGACCATTACCGAAACACAAAAAAGTGTCGATAATCAAAAGCCAAGCCAATAAAGCTTAGAGCCTCTACAATAAATGCGTGCGTGCTGTCTGACGTATTTTGGTGGTAGTGCCGAGTGTCTTATCCTTGTCTGATACAAGCGCATTATCGATACTTTATCCAAAGCAGATAAGGGCGAATAACAACCAATCTAGCCCATACTCATGGGTCAGTAGATAAGATATGAGTCAAAAATAACTGACATATTATAAAGGTTATTTAAGTACACAAAATCATCGGCAACAATTACTAATGGTCAATCCTAGACCCAAAATCGCAGGCGATGTTATCAATCTCATAATTCACGAAAGCCTATGCTAACGTGGCGACGCAGTATAGCACAATGAAACGGCTATCAATACCTATTTTTTAATGTATTGGCAAAAACATAATGTTTGCAAGTTAAAAACAGGGTTTTATGAATCTATAGAGCTTAACGCAGGGTGTTGACCTCAGATACATAAGTTGGCAGTTGCCATGCCCCGCCCGCTTCAATCATACGGCACAGCCCTGTACTACTCTCATGACTTTTTACAAAACTCTTACCCGTCCATATCCAATCAATTTTATTTAAGCAATCACCAATACCGCGGCCTTTTTGTACAGAGCTGATCTTACCGTTTGTATAATCAGTCGCCTCAGTGGTTATTAGCACCGGGTTATAAGGTTTTTTATCATTGATTAGCCACATTCCTGTTCCCGCATTATAAGCACCCATCCAGCAGTTATGTTGGATTAGCAATTGTGACCCATTCAGACGACTGATTCGCCAAGGTGATTTGTCTGTTAAATTTGGGCAGTCAGTATCTACATTGGCTATGGTGCCTCTTGTCAATGCCGATAACTGTGAGGACTTCATACTAAACTTCTCTTTACGGCTTGATGTGGCCCTGATGTTAGGCACTATTAAACGCAGCTGAGGAGCAGGTTTGGGTGGTAGTACATTACTGTTAGACTTGCTTGTGCCATTGGTACTGACTAGCGCACTAGGTGTCCCTACTCGCCCTTGTGCTTCATCAGCTTTTATCATCACCGCCGTTGCGCCCTTATCAGACAACTCCCAACGCGCGTTGCGCATGACCAGTTCAATCTTACTAGATTTGGTCAACGCTTCAAGCAATGCTGAAACTTGGGTGGTAGTAAGCTCGGCATCACCTGCAACTGTTGAAAAAGGCTTGGTTTCTCCCAAATCTTTACCATCAATAAATAACGACATACGGTGGCGATTACCCAGTTGTAGCAGCGCTTTGGTAGAGCTCTCTTTGGTTCCGCCAAGCTTGACTTTACCCATGACATTAGCATCACTACCTGCACGGCGCATGAGTAATATTGATATAGGAAGCTCGCTATTTTCTGCTTGATAACCTGCTAGCCGGCAAGTACGCGTATTGTCACAAGCCACTTGCCAGTCTTGATGCGTCAGCTCAACCGCTGCGCTACTTATCGAACTTAACGCTATAGCACTGATGGCTACTAGTGTCGACGCTGCTATCTTATTTATAGGGAAAATACTTTTTAAAGAGGCGCGGCTATGTGCTTTGTCCCAAGAAGTACCCATTATCCAAGCCAATTTATTCTTATTATTTTTGTACTGCATACCAGTATTGCCCACAGTCCTATTTGACTGTATAGGCTTATAAAATAAACCTTTCATAACTCTCACTCATCAACAGAGGAAATATAAAACTGTAGCATTGATGACCACAGCTAATTATTGTCTTAGCCCACTGACGTGTCAATTTGTTATTACAATGTATCATTGTGTAATGCCATAAGCAAACAACTTTCAACCAGTTATCATTAATATTTCAATCAGTTAGTAATAAAAAAGCCAATCAGTATGGTGCTGATTGGCTTACAGGTTTTCTTCTACCTAAAATACAAATTATGTCTAAAAACAACCAATGTAGGAGCCGCTATTAGATAATAATTGAATTAAATACCACAAAACGTCAATCATCAAAATTATATTAAATTGAAAATAATAAGTTATTTAAACGATGGCTTTTAATGACAGGTCAACCGCTTTTTTTACTGCTGGACGTTCAGCGATATTTTGTGCCCAGCGTTTGACATGCTCATACTCATCCACTTGTAAGAACTCAGCGGCATCATAGAGCTTGCCAAGCACCAACTGTCCATACCATGCCCAAATAATCATATCAGCGATATTGTAATCGGCATCGTCATTACCGCCCATGTATTTGTGGTCTTTTAAGTGCTTGTCTAATACGTCAAGCTGACGTTTAACCTCCATCGTATAGCGATTGATCGGATACTCTAATGGCTTTGGTGCATAGGCATAAAAATGTCCAAAACCGCCCCCTAAGAAAGGCGCACTGCCCATCTGCCACATGACCCAAGACAAGCAGTCTGCACGCGCTTTACCTAAGGATAAAGGAATAAATTTGCCAAACTTTTCGGCCAGATACATTAAAATAGCCCCAGACTCAAAGATGGCCACAGGCTCGTCAGCTTCACGATTAGAATGATCGACTAAAGCTGGTATTTTTGAATTGGGGTTGATGTCCACAAAGCCTGAGCCAAACTGCATACCCTCAGAAATGTCAATTTTATAGGCATCGTACTCGGCGCCTTTGACGCCCAGCTCAGCCAGCTCTTCTAAAAGGATATTTACCTTGACACCATTTGGGGTATTAAGTGAATATAGCTGCAGGGGTGCATCGCCTACAGGTAATGCTTGCTCGTAACGCGCGCCTGCGGTTGGACGATTAATATTAGCAAACTTGCCACCGTTGTCTTTGTCTTGTACCCAAACCTTGGGCGGTGTGTAAGCCGCGTTCTGCTCGTCAGTATTGTTGTTAGAATGGTTGTTATCCTGACTCATAATATATCCTTAATTTGCGTTTATTAATTTACGTTATCGATGTTTTATCAACTCATGTTTTTTGTCTATTTTTTACGTAAGCATCAAGCCAAGGTTCACTATAGCGAAAAATTAACGGCATATTAAAGTCCTCTCTTGTAATCAATCTAGCGCTTCAAACATGACCTTTTATAAAATACTACCTTGATTTACTATTATTGTGAGCCGCTCTTTCTTATACTACTCAGCTTGCACCGCTTAACAGGCCGTTTTGCTTGTCTTAAAATCAAAAATCCAATGAGAGTGACATGGTAACGCTAACCCCAACGCAAGAAAAATACCTGCCCTATGTGTTAGCGGTAGCGCTGTTTATGCAAATCCTAGATGCTACTATCCTAAACACCTCGCTACCGCAAATGGCTCAAGCACTAGGCGAGTCGCCACTTAAAATGCAATGGGCGGTCATTAGTTACGCGTTAACATTAGCGATTTTTATACCTATTAGTGGTTTTTTGGCTGACAAATACGGCACACGTCGCATCTTTTTGACTGCCATTGTCATATTTTCTATCGGCTCAGTACTGTGCGCCGCATCCCCAACGTTAGACTTTTTGATAGGTTCGCGGGTGATTCAAGGGATTGGGGGCGCCATGATGACGCCGGTTGCACGCTTAATACTGGTCAAGTCTTATCCACGTAATAAACTACTGACCGTCATGAATTTTGCGGTGATACCAGCATTGGTTGCGCCACTCGTGGGACCAGTGCTGGGTGGCTATATTGTTCAGTATGCCAGCTGGCATTGGATATTCTTGATTAATATTCCGATGGGTATTTTAGGGTTTGTCATGGGTAAAAAGCTGGTGCCCGCTTTGTTTGAAGACACCAAACGCCTTGATTGGCTAGGCTTTGGGTTGTTTGCAGCAGCAGCTTGCGGCTTCACTCTTGCTGTAGAATTTGGCTCGCAAGTTGGGCGCGGTATATATGGCCTCTTATTGGCTGTAGCAGCAAGTGTATTATTAGGCGCTTATGTGGCACATGCTAAACGCCGCGCAGCACCCCTGTTTCCGCTTACTCTATTTGATATTCGCACCTTTCGCATCGGTATTACAGGCAATTTATTTACCCGTTTGGGCATCAGTGCTGTGCCGTTCTTACTGCCTTTATTGTTACAAGTGGTATTTGAGTACTCGCCATCACAAGCAGGTTGGTTACTCGCCCCTATTGCTATCGGAGCCATCGGTATTAAACCTTGGGTCAGTAAAATTATCCAGCGGTTTAGCTACCGTAAGGTTTTGGTATTAAATACTTTATTAATCGGCCTATTAATTATCGTGTTAGCACAGTTCGATAACCCTGATAATTGGCTATGGTTCATACCTCTTCTCATCATGATGGGTGCGTGTAATTCCATGCAATTTAGTGCGATGAACACCATTACTATCGGCGACCTAGAAGGCGCACAGACCAGTAGTGGTAATAGCCTAATGGCCGTCAATCAGCAGCTAGCAATTAGCTTTGGTATTGCTTTTGGGGCAGCGGTGCTCAACCTGCTGCGTGAGCGCTTTGAGCTTGATACCTTGGCGGCGTTTCAAACGACTTATTGGGTACTTGGCGTGTTAACCATTCTCTCGGGATTATACTTTTTACGACTCAAGCCTGAAGATGGTCGCGGTTTATACTAACAACCGTAATGTCTAACTCTCTCAAACCCATCGATGTTATGGGTGCTGTAAACGGCATACTCTAAAATCATAAACATAAGACATAAAAATGCCAGCCTAACCTTAGATATATATCCAAAGACAGGCTGGCAAAAATAGTCTATTCATAATAAAACTAACGCAGTGTTAGACGCTGAGCATCTTATAGCGCGTCATCATCATGCATTTGCGATTGGATATAGCGCTCGACCCCAATACTCTGTATCAGATCTTCTTGAGTCTCCAACCAGTCGTCATATTCTTCATTACCATCTTTTAGAGTGACCAACAGCTGGCGCGATACATAGTCACGATGCGTTTCGCACAATGTAATCGCATCAGTGATGATAGTAAACTTTTGCCTTTCTAAACGCAGATTACACTCGATCATCTCAGGTACATCTTCTGCAAGAAACATCTTGCCATAATCTTGTAAGTTTGGCAGACCGCCTAATAACAAAATACGTGCAATCAAGTCATCCGACCACTTCATCTCAGCGATAGACTGTTTGTAACAGTTGTCGTTTAACGCTTCAAGCCCCCAATGACGAGCGATGCGTGCATGCAAAAAGTACTGATTGATCGCAATTAATGACTGTCCGAGTACTTTATTTAAGGCGCGAATGACCTCTTTATCCCCTTTCATATTTTCTCTCCCTAATCTATTCAATCTATTAATACATGCTCTAATTATTGCAACTCAGTATGACAATACTAGACAATATCAGAAGACACTTCCGCCATTTGGCTTTGCAGATAGTTAGGTAGTCCGATCATATCGATAAGGCGTAGCTGCTGCTCTAACCAATGTGCATGATCTTCTTCAGTATCTTTGAGCTGCTCAACCAACATCTCACGGGTCACATAATCCTGCTCTTCTTCACACAGCGCAATACCGCCTTTTAGATGCTGCTGCACCTCATACTCTAAATCAAGATCATATTGCAGCATCTCAGGAACAGTGCTACCGACTTTAATCTCATTAACGGTCATTTTTGGCGTACCGCTGAGCATCAAAATACGGCGAATAATAGCCTGCGCATGCAAAGTTTCATCTTCCATTTCATGATGGATACGGTCATATAGCTTACCGTAATGCCACTCAGCATACATCTCTGAATGGATAAAATACTGGTCACGGGCTGCAAGCTCACCGCCCAGTAAGAAATTTAAATAATCAATGACTTTTTGGCTGCCTATCATAACGCGTACTCCTATTCCTATACTCATTCGATTTTTTATTTATTCTAAGATGGTTCTGTTAATACAAAAAAATGTATTTATCAGTCGTTTATTGACCTTCAACTATATCCAATATATGGCTAAAGTATCTAACAGCGTTAGTGAAATATACTAGCACAAAGGCAGGATAAGGGGTGTAACGTTATGAACTAGGAATAAGATGTCAGTTGAGAATAATAACTAACATCATTGTAAGAGTGACTGTAAAGAATCAGATGACGCTTAAACATAATTTGGAATTGTTGATAAAAAGGGGAAAATATTAGGTAGTGGAAAGTTACTACATATGCCTTACCAAGTGTTCATTTTTGGAAACTAATATGCTTTACAACTTATTTGTGTCAATTAACCGTCTTTAATCAAACACTTGCTTTTCATTGGCATAACAATTGCATCATTTAAACCGCATAAGCCAATATATCGAGCTTGGCATGATGCTCGTTTAAATAGTCATTCACCATGGGTTCACAGCATCCACAACAAGTAGCAACATCAAGAGAGTCTTTTAAACCCTCAAGGGTATCGACTCCTGAAGCGATAGCCGCTTGAATTTGCTTCTCTTTTACATCGTTACAGATACATACATACATAGTTTGCTCCTATCACTATAGCTAGTTAGTATTGTTTATAATAACGATAATTATTACCATTTACAATGACTGTTTTGACAACAATTTTCAATAACGATTTATTTGGTGTGCCTAATTGGTAGGCGTTGGTAATGCTACAAAAACATAAAAAATAAGTTTACTGATATCAAAATATAGAAAAATATATTTATATATCCGTAAATATTAATATATTGCCGATGAACGGTGTTAAAATACAGACGAGTGGGCATATAAAATATATTTTTACGTATATAAATATATATTTTATGTTATTATTGTTTTCAGTTGCTTAAATGTTTTTTATT
The DNA here is from genome assembly GCF_051847555.1 of Psychrobacter sp. 1Y4. Lineage (NCBI taxonomy): Bacteria > Pseudomonadati > Pseudomonadota > Gammaproteobacteria > Moraxellales > Moraxellaceae > Psychrobacter > Psychrobacter sp. 1Y4. Next base: position 112,938 of record NZ_JBPYDE010000010.1, read on the forward strand.
GTTCGTTTAGCTTATCATTTATGTATACTTATGTATGAACCGAATGTTCAATTTTGGACTATAGCTGAAGTGATATTGGTTAGCTGACGTTAAATCGACTTTGTTTACAAGACCAATATAATTATGCTTCAAATCTTTTACTAAATGAATGCGTTTTAATGACTCGATTGATTAGATAGTAAGTTATCGGATACTACTGGGTAATGGATTATCTATTTTATTAACTACTCAACTTCTCTCTTATTAAGATGAATAAAATTCATAAGTAAGTGTGACAATCTATTTGGAATATACTCTATGTCTGACAATAATTTTGCTATGCAGCCTCTTGAATTATTTAAAGTACTGTCTGATCCAACTCGTTTGAAGTTGTTCCAGATTTTATTTAATAAAGAGTCACGCTGTGTATGCGAACTGGTAGATCTGCTTGATCAACCGCAGCCTACAGTTTCTCGTCACCTAAACCATCTAAAAAAGCTAGGCATTCTTAGTTGCTCGCGCGAAGGTACATGGATGTGGTATGAAGTGGCTGATGATTTACCAGAGTGGTGTCAAGAAATATTAGAAATTACTTATAACACGCTACAAAGCCAGCCAGAAGCCAGTTAGTAGTCAGCTTTGCTATATGCATCTTTTGCAAATAAAAAAAGACCTATACTATTTAGGTCTTTTTTTATTCTTTATTGAAACGTTTGTTATGGCAAATATAAATTATGCTAAGTCTAAAAAATCACTGACAAAAGCATTGGTTGGATGATGAATCAACTCTTCTGAGGTACCTACCTGCTCTACACGGCCATGATTCATAACCACAATCTCATCGGATACTGCACGTGCCTCTTCTTGATCGTGCGTTACCATAATGCTGGTGATGCCAAGCTCGTGGTGAATGTCTTTTAACCAAGTACGTAGCTCTTTACGTACTTTAGCATCAAGCGCACCAAATGGCTCATCAAGCAGTAACAACTTTGGCTTAACCGCTAAAGCGCGTGCCAACGCAATCCGCTGACGCTGACCACCAGATAGCTGATGTGGGTAAGCATTCGCCAATTGCGGTAACTGAACCAAGTCTAATAGCTCAGCCACACGCTTATTGATATCGGTCTTGCTAGGACGTTCATTCTTTGGTAATAGCGTCAGTCCAAAAGCGATGTTATCCGCGATATTTTTATGTCGAAATAGCGCATAATGCTGAAACATAAAACCAATACGGCGTTTTTGTACTGGCGTATTGGTCACATCAAGCTCATCGAAAAGTATCTGTCCAGAATCTGCATACTCAAGACCAGCAATAATACGTAGCAAGGTGGTTTTACCGCAGCCTGAAGGTCCAAGCAAAGTAGTCAATTTACCAGTAGGAACGGTAATATTAATGTCATCTAAGGCGGTAAAGTTACCAAAGTTTTTATTTACGTTACGAATTTCGATGCTCATAATGGTACCTTTATTTATATTTTGCTTATCGTGGCAAATTGTTTGAGGGCGACAGTATTAATTGTATTCAAGTCGACCATCACCATTTTAGGCCCTATCACCTATACATTCCCTGAGCTGTTAGCGGTCTGTGACGCCGAGGTGTCGGTAGCATTGGCACTCACTGGCAGTTCGGGTGCACTAATCAGCCGTTCGGATTTGGCAAACTTGTGCTCTTGTAATTTGGTCATTACTTGCTGTATGAGCAACGTTACCAAGGCAAGTGCAGCAAGCAAGCTTGATAACGCAAAGGCAGCGGTAAAGTTATAGTCGTTATAAGCGATCTCAACCAGTAGTGGCATGGTATTGGTTTCGCCGCGAATATGACCTGACACTACACTGACAGCGCCAAACTCGCCCATCGCTCGGGCATTGGTCAAAATCAAACCATAAAGTAATGCCCACTTAATATTTGGCAAGGTGACATGCCAAAAAGTCTGCCAACCACTCGCGCCTAAAGTAAGCGCGGCCTGCTCTTCACTATCACCTTGCGTCTGCATGAGCGGTATCAGCTCACGCGCAACGAATGGAAAGGTGACAAATAATGTCGCCAATACAATTCCTGGTACAGCATAAATTACCTGAAAACCCAGGCTCTCAAGCCAGCCGCCAACGGTAGAATTCAGACCAAATAGCAACACAAACATCAAACCTGCGACCACTGGCGATACCGAAAACGGCAAATCAAGTAAGGTGGTGACCAGCTGTTTGCCTTTAAATTGATAACGCGTGACCAGCCAAGCAATCGCAATCCCCATCACCATATTGATCGGTAACACGATACCCGCGGTAATCAATGTCAGCTTGATAGCTTGCAAGGCTTCTGGGTCAATGAGCGAGGCGATATATAACTGCCAGCCATTCTTAAAAGCCTCGTAAAACACTGCCAGTAGTGGTATGACCAACATAACAATCATAAATAAAACCGCAACAGCAATAAAGGTGCGCCGTATCCAAGGCGTGTCTTTGGTTGCAGGATTGCTCTGATAATCATAGCTATTAGATATTTGCATGTTAGCGAGCTCCCACACGGCGCGACAGTTTCCACTGAGCAATATTGATGGTTAATAAAATCACAAATGAGATCAGTAGCATAAATAATGCAACGGCTGATGCACCTTGAATATCAAACTGCTCAAGCTTACTGATAATGATGAGTGGTAAAATCTCAGACTGCATGGGAATATTACCTGCAATAAAAATCACTGAACCATACTCGCCGGTCGCACGCGCAAACATCATGCCAGCACCCATCAGCAGTGCTGGTAGTAGCTCTGGTAAAATAACCTTACGAAAGGTCGTTAAACGATTGGCACCCAATACCGCAGCAGCTTCTTCAAATTCAACGGACAACTCTGCTAATACTGGCTGTACCGCACGGACAATAAACGGAAAACTTACCACCACTAAAGCCAGCCAGATGCCTAATGGCGTAAAAGCTACCTGAATATCGAACTTAGCAAACCACTGACCAATCAGACCATTAGGTGCATAAAGCGTAGCAAGAGAGATACCAGTGACCGCAGTCGGTAGCGCAAAGGGCAAATCAACCAAGGCGTTAATCATTGACTTACCCCAAAACTCATAACGCACCAGCACCCACGCAACCAGCGTACCGAATACCATATTGGTTAGCATGGCCAAAAACGACATCCATAAGCTCAGCTTAATAGCAGCCGTCACTTGTGGTTGAGTGATGGTCTCCCAAAACCCAGTCCAGCCCATCTGTGTCGTGGTATAAGCCATCATTGCAAACGGTAGGACGACCAATAACGATAAGCTAAAGACCGTGATACCCATACTCAGACCAAACCCTGGCAACACATTGCGTTGACGCAAACGGGTCAACCAGCCTTTTTTGTGAAGGGGTTTATTGGCAGAAGATGTTTTTGCTTTCATAGTGATGTCCTATAGCCTAACGTCAGCACTGAGTTTAGAGCTTGATTTGATATGTAATTAGGTACTTGTTAGGTACTTGGCGGTAATGCCTAGGGTACAGACCATGTTATGTCAGATATACTATTGGATTGGTCTGCTTACGGTACAAAGGACATAGCGCAGGTGGCCATGTCCTTTATATGATTGGACGTTACTCGTCAAATGGCCTTATGAGAAGCCAGCGTACTTTTTAAACAGCTCTATTACATTGGTACCAAGTATTTATTGTGGGGCGTTGATAGCAAGCTGATCAAATACACCGCCATCGGTAAAGTAAGTACCCATAATCTCATCCCAAGTGCCAAAAGCATCATTTGGGCGGAAAGTTTCAACTGGCGGTAGTTTGTCACCATTTTTATCAAGGATACTTTTCACACTTGGGCGTAAGTACAGGTCAGCAGCCAACTGCTGCGCAGGTTCACTCCATAGGTAGTCAAGATAAGCTTTTGCCGCATCAGTTGTGCCTTTTTTATCCGTTACCGACTTAACAATAGCCACAGGGCTTTCTGATTTAATCGAGTATTCTGGATAAACGATATCTACTTGCCCTGCGCCAAAATCAGTCGCTGCAAGATTGGCTTCGTTTTCAAAGGTGACCAATACATCGCCAATACCGCGCTGAACAAAGGTCGTCGTTGCGGCGCGGCCACCATTTTCATAGACCTTGACATTTTTGAGCATGTCTTTTACATAGTTTTTGGCAGGCGCTTCTTCATTATTGAAGGCGTGTAGGCCATAACCGTAAGCCCCTAAAAACGCATAACGACCATTACCCGTGACTTTTGGGTTGGCCATGACAATCTCAATGCCATCTTTGGTCAAGTCTTCCCAATCGCTGATGCCTTTTGGATTGTCTTTACGCACTAGAAATACGATGGTACTGGTAAAAGGGACGGCGTTATCAGGGAACTGAGATTCCCAATCTGACTCAACCAAGCCTTTTTTCTCAAGCAGCTCAATATCTGAGCCTTGGTTCATGGTGGCGACATCTGCTTGCAAACCGTTAGCCACAGACAATGCTTGCTTACTTGAGCCACCGTGTGACTGTTTAATTAAGATATTACTGTCTGGGTGCTCGCTTTTATAGTGTTCTACAAATAGCGGGTTGTAGTCCTTATAAAAATCGCGTGCCACATCGTAAGAGACGTTTAGCAGCTCAATATCTTGCCCCTCTGTAGTCGCTGCGGTACCATCAGCATTAGCAGTGGTTTCTGCCTGCTCACTATTGCTACAGCCAGCGATTCCAAGTGTAAGGGCAACGCCTGCGATACTTAAGACGCTAAGCGCTTTACTTTTATGTTGATAGCCTGCTGCGTAAGATGTCATAAATGCCTCAAAAAAGTTTGTTATGTAATGCAAGTATGCTAACAGTGCTGGCTTATTATGTTTAATGACTAATATGCGTATGTTATTGCCAAAATGGAATAATATACGCATCTAGTAAATCCACAAATATTTTAATTATTAGGACTTGCTGTGATAGATAACTATAAAGCCAAAGCTATCAATTACTTAGGTTTCATATGCTAGCAGGCACGCTGCACATTTTATAAATATGGAGCGCAATAATTCTCCAGCTGGGTACCAATATCTAGTTGCTTATATGACACTTTATAACTGTTTTATAATGGTGAGGCTTACTGCTCTGCCCGTGCCAACTGATCAAAAACGCCACCATTGACAAAGAAACTGTCCATAATTTTCTCCCATGACCCAAAGACATTTACTGGCTCAAAAGTATTGATATCAGGTAGCGTATCCTTATGCGCGGATAGGACGGCTTTATCACTGGGACGTAGATACATCTGTGCCATTAATTCCTGTGCAGGCTTATCCCATAAACCTTTTAGGTAAGTGTTTGCTGCATCTGCGTTGCCATTTTTTTCAGTAACAGTATCGATTACAGCGACTGGATTATTAATGGTAATAGAGTAGCTTGGATAAATTAGCTCAGTCTGACCTTTAGCGTATTTTTTGGTGACTAAATGCGCCTCATTTTCCGTAGTAATCAGTACATCCCCTAGCCCGCGCTGGGTAAAGCTGGTCGTTGCGGCACGTGCGCCATTGTCATAAGTAACCACGTTTGCCAGTACCTTTTTAATAAAGTCATCAGTCTTAGCTGGACTTTGTACGCTTTCTTTAAATTGATGCAGTCCATAGCCATACGCTCCTAAAAAAGCATAGCGAGCGGTACCACTTGTTTTTGGGTTTGGCATTACTACATCAACATCATTACGCGCTAGATCTTGCCAATCTTGAATATTTTTTGGATTACCATCGCGTACCAATAACACCATGGTACTGGTATAAGGGACGGCATTGTTTGGTAATGCTTGCTGCCAATTAGTGCCCACCAAGCCTTTTTCGACCAGTAAATTCATGTCAGTCGCTTGGTTTAGGGTCACCACATCCGCTTGTAAGCCATTAGCGACAGATAGCGCTTGTTTGCTGGAGCCACCATGCGACTGGTTGATGTTCACTTTACTGTTTGGATGTTTAACCTGATAAGCACTACTAAATAGCGTATTGTATTCTTTATAAAAATCGCGTGACACATCATAAGAGACATTCAAAAGGCTAATGTTTTTCGCATCGCCTGCTGATTTTTCTGCATCGTTTTGAGTCGCTTGTGTCGGGCTACAGCCTGTCATTAGTATCAGCGCTGTCAATGCGCTACCTATCATTAAAGTACGCGGCAACATGTTTTTATGAGTGAGCCTTACATTGCGCTTGCTACGAGGCGATGAGGCGTTAGATAAAGCGTTAATAGTTTCGGTAATCAGTTGCATGGTAGTTCTCTAAAAAATTGGAGTATTAAATAAGGGTTTATTTTTATTAAAGTATTGAATAGAGTAGATATAGATAAGAATTATGTGAGGATCGAAGCTATGCTAGCAGCTTGTTTGTTGAGCGCTTAATGACAATTAGGCTTATCGAGTGATGAACTTGGCATAAGTACCTATCCATTATTCTATAGCGGGCAAGTTTACGTAACGTTTATCCTATAAGGCGATAAGAGAGTTCTGTCCTAGACTGTGGCATACTCTAATCATTTAGCGGATAGTCATGGCTTGCCATTATTCTACCTACCATTCATTAGCGTCAAAGGAGGCTCTTTTATGATTAAATACCAAAGCCATCGCTCATTATTTTCTGTTGCAGCACTATTTTTTGCTGCCACTGCCCTCACTACCGTAACGGGCTGTAGCTACAATAATGATTTAGTCGTTGATAGTACGGCTAATAGTACTGCCTCTATCCAGACGCCTGCTATAAAAATGGTCGTTGGTGATTATGCTTCTTTAGGTTATGACAAACGGGCGCAAGGTGACGACTGGGTGGGTGTCGTGGTAAGAGCAGATGACGTAGATGACGGCGACCAGATTAATATCCAAGTACGCGCTCGTAGCGATATAAAAAAACCGACCTGCCATTTTGATGGAAAAGCTACCTTGATGGGTCAAGATGAAGCGCATGGTGTTATTTTTCAGACTACTGTTGATGACAGTACAGCCTTTTTCCAATTCAAAGATGGCAAGCTAACTATTGATAGTCAAGATAAGTATGTACTGAATCAATTCTGTTCTGGTGGCGGTACGCTAGTTGGCGACTATCAGAAGCTTTCAAGTGATTTAGAACTAACCTAAACGCTTTATGTTTGAACTGCTAACCTTTAATGACGAATAAAAAAAGGTGCCAAAATATAAATCTGGCACCTTTTTTATGAGTGGCTTTTTATCAAAAATAAATTGCGATCTATACCGCGGATGCCCCAGTCAATTTGACCTCAGCACGGTCATCGATAGCGATACCTGCATAATAATTGCGTAAAATCTCTAGTACTTCTGGACGACTAAAGTTCTCTGGGACATCGAGATCCTCTGATAGCGCTTTACGTAGCTTGGTGCCTGATACTTTCACATGCTCAGATGCTTCATGCGGACACGTCTTATCAGAGGCCATGGCATTACAAGCATTACACCAAAACGTCCAGCCAATCTTGAGCGGCTGAGTAATGAGATCGTCTTTACCGACATATTCAAAGATAGTCTGCGCATCAAATGCGCCATAATAATCACCGACACCAGCATGGTCACGACCAACGATCAGATGGCTACAACCGTAGTTTTGACGGAATACGGCATGCAATAGCGCCTCACGTGGCCCAGCATAACGCATATCAAGCGGATAACCTGCCTGAATGACAGTATCTTTTCTAAAGTAATTATCAATCAAAGTTTTGATAGCTTCTTGGCGCACGTCGGCTGGGATATCACCTGGCTTTAGTGCCCCTAGCAATGAATGAATCAAGACCCCATCACAAATCTCAATAGCAATTTTGGCAAGGTATTCGTGCGAGCGGTGCATTGGATTACGCGTTTGGAAGGCGGCAACTGTTTTCCAGCCTTTGGCGTCCAGTATTTCCCGTGTCTCAGCAGGAGTTTTATAAATCTCTGGATATAGGGTTGGGAACTCGCCTTCGCTTAGGACTTCGACACTACCCGCGATATTTACTTCACCTTGGTTTAGTACTTGCTGTACGCCCGGATGTTCGCTATCAGTGGTGGTAAAGACTTGCTGACACTCATGTTCTTTATCGATGGTATAAGTCTCTTCTACCGTCAGTATGCCCATAATCTCATTATCTTGGGCGACCAATGCAACTTTATCACCTTGGTTTAGACTATCGGCGGTCGCTTTCGGTGCTGACAACGTAATAGGAATCGGCCAAAACAAGCCAGCATTGTCACCACTTTTCAGACGCATATCATCGACCACACCTTGCCAATCCGCTTGGTTCATAAAACCATTCAATGGGGTGAAACCGCCAATACCGAGCATAATCAAATCGCCACGCTCACGTGAGCTCAGAGTAATCGTCGGTAAGGTGCTGGCAAGTTGCAACGCTTGCTTGCGAGCATCACCTGTTAATAGTAACGGCTTAAGATCGCTGCTACCGTGTGGTGGTACAAGCTTTGATGATTGTTGATTATGGGCTGTAGATGTCATATTGATTTAGAGCCTTTATAGGTAGGTATGAAATAAGTCGTAATAAATTTGATAAACATAGGCTACCTAACTTTCTTTATGAAAATTTATGCTGTGTTTGGATATGGATATGACTTAAAGGAATTTATGTTTAAAGGCTTAAACTTATATGATAGTGAAATTACATTGTTTGCACCGCGATTAGCCATAAGATTTATCACACACGCAAATCATTTTCGTTGCTGATTTTAAGACTAAAAACAAAATTGAGATTATGTCATGTATCAATATAATTACGCTGACCAGACCTTGGTAGAGGAACGAGTCGCCCAATTTCGCGACCAAACCGAGCGGTTTTTGGCAGGCGAGCTGCCAGAAGAGCAATTTTTGCCACTGCGTTTGCAGAACGGCCTCTACATCCAACGTTATGCGCCGATGTTGCGTATTGCCATTCCTTACGGGTTACTTGCCAGCTATCAGTTGCGTAAATTGGCTGAGATTACCCGTAAATATGACAAAGGCTACGGACACTTCACTACCCGTACCAATATTCAGCTGAATTGGCCAAAGCTAGAAGATGTGCCAGATATTTTGGCGGAGCTAGCCTCGGTACAGATGCACTCAATTCAAACCTCTGGTAACTGTATTCGTAATACCACCACCGATCCTTATGCCGGTATTCATCAAAATGAGATTGCCGATCCGCGTCCTTACTGCGAAATCATTCGCCAGTGGTCGACCTTTCATCCTGAGTTTGCTTTTTTACCGCGTAAATTTAAGATTGCTGTTATCGGTACCGATGAGGACCGCGCAGCGACGCAAGTACACGATGTTGGTCTGCACTTAAAGAAAAATGAGGATGGCGAGCTTGGCTTTGAAGTCCTAGTTGGCGGCGGTCTTGGACGTATTCCTGTGCTCGGCAAAGTTATCAATAAATTTTTGCCACGTCAGCATCTACTTAGCTATTTAGACGCCATATTGCGTGTCTATAATCTGCATGGTCGCCGTGATAAAGGTAGCAAGTACAAATCACGGATCAAGATTTTGGTCGACACACTGGGCGGACCTGCGTTTGCTAAATTGGTCGATGCCGAATGGGAAGCGCATACCAAAGACGGGCCGCTGACGTTGACGGATGCAAACTTTGAGACGGCTACCAGCTTTTTTAGTGAGCCCGATTATGTGACCTTTGATGCGCTACAAGCACAGTCTGATTTGCAGCAGCAATTAAGCGCTGATAAAGACTTTGCCAATTGGTATAACCAAAACACCGTCGCACATAAGGTCGCTGGTTACCGCGCAGTCGTTATTTCTCTCAAAGCAGGCTTGGTCGATGGCAAGTATGTGCCCTCAGGTGATGTCAGCGAATCGCAAATGGATGCGCTTGCTGATCTTTCTGACAAGTATAGCTTTGGCGAACTGCGCGGCACTTATCAGCAGAATTTAGTATTCGCTGATGTGCAAACCAACAACCTCTATGAATTGTGGCAGCAGCTCTCAGATTTGCATTTAGCACGTGCCAATATCAACACTTTAACTGACATGATTGTCTGCCCTGGTTGGGATTATTGCTCACTTGCCAATGCCACTACGCATAATATTGCTGAGCAAATCGAGAAGCAGTTTAGCGATTTAGATTATCTATACGATCTTGGCGATATCCGCCTCAATATGTCGGGCTGTATCAATGCCTGTGCACACCACCATACTGGCGATATCGGTATCTTGGGTGTCGATAAAAAAGGTGAAAACTGGTATCAAATTAGCCTTGGCGGCAACTCAAGTAACGATGCCAAGCTTGGCAAAATACTCGGCCGCTCCGTACCTACCGAAGCGGTTGCTGATACCATTCAACAGATTGTTGATGTCTATGTCGATCTGCGTGCCACCACCGAGAATGACGTTGAAAGCTTTGGCGAATTGGTTGAGCGTGTCGGTATTGATCCATTTAAGGAGAAGGTCTATGGCTAATCACCACATTTTGGATAGTCACGGCGTCGATATCAGCCATAAAGATAGCTGGCATGCGTTAACCACGGATACGTTACCAGATGGTATCGCCTCGATAGACCTAACTCTACTTGAACTGCTACATAAGCAAGAAAAACCTGACGTCCTAGTACCACTCGCTGATTTATTGGACGGTTCAGGGGCGCTGGCAAGTGGTTTGGTCAAAGAGGTGTATGAGCTGATAGTCCAGCATAGCAGCCGTATTGGATTATGGGTGACCGCTGACACGGATGCGAATGCATTGAAAGAGCTAAGTGAGCTGCTAATAAAGAAGGCGCTCATCGTCATTCATGTTCCTAAATTCGCTGATGGACGCAACTTTAGCTTCGCTCAAACGCTACGTCAAATGGGCTATCAAGGTGAGATTCGTGTCGCGGGCGCGTTCGGCCGTGATCAAATTGCGTATCTATTACGCGTAGGTGTTGACAGCTTTGTGCTCAGTGAGCATGACATGCAACCAGACTCTAAATTTAGTATTGACCAAGCGTTTACTGCCCTTGCTAGCAGTTATGACGGTCGCAACGCCGTCGACTTACCGATGTTTGCGGGCGCTTAGTTTTTGTTAATCATCATTTATTAAATTTTTTCTAAACCCTTTGTTTAATCAATCCCATTTAAGGAACGTATTATGAGCCAGTTACACCCAAATTTAGACATCAACCAAGCTAACCAAGATCTGCAAGGCAAATCACCCGAAGAAATCGTGGCGTGGGCACTGACACAAGCTAAAAACCCAATTATCACTACTAATTTCCGTCCGTATGAGTCTGCCATATTGCATTTGGTCGCAAAACAGCGTCCCGATATTACTGTATTGTGGGTGGACTCAGGCTACAACACGGACGCGACCTATCAGTTTGCTAATAAACTAATTCGTGATCTTGATTTAAATGTCATCACTTATATTCCTAAACAAACCGCTGCCCATCGCAATGTCACCATGAACGGCATCCCAGGGATTGACGACCCGCAGCATGATAATTTTACAGATCAAGTAAAGCTTGAGCCATTCCGCCGCGCACTTGATGAGCTAAAGCCAGACGTTTGGTTCAATGCTATTCGCAAGGATCAAACCGAATTCCGTCAAGGTCTTGATGTTCTTAGCTTATCAAAAGATGGCGTGCTAAAAGTAGCGCCGTTATTTGAAAAAACCGATAGCGATTTAGACGATTATCTGCTTGAGCATAGTTTGCCAAATGAGTTTGATTACTTTGATCCGACCAAGGTAGAAGAGCATCGTGAGTGTGGTCTGCATACGCAGTTGTAATCAAGCGTTACCGTAACTCATCGTTTAAAAATCTCTGTTTAAAAGGCTCTTTTACACTTGTAAGAGAGCTTTTTTGTCGCAAGCGTTCTTAACATTATTCTCCCCTCTATTCCACATTCCATCAAAAATCACAACTAACATGACAAAAACGAATATGCTAATGCCAATTCACTACGTGAGCGTGTGCCTGTGATACTTCATAATGGTGGCATATCTTACATTGACTGAATAATTGGTGATGCTATGAACACCTTTCCATTGTTTTTTAAATTAGAAGACCGCAAAGTACTGATCGTTGGTGGTGGTGATGTCGCGCTGCGCAAAGCCGACTTACTCAGTCGTGCCGGCGCTGCTATCACTATCGTCGCGCCAGGTATTTGCAAAGAGCTACAAGCCTTACTTCACGATGATAAGCACACTCTTATTTTTGATAACTATCATAAAAGGTACATGACGGGTGCACGCGTTATCATCGCCGGCACTGATGTTGAAGCGCTCAATCATCAAGTACACGCGGATGCAACCGAGCTTAATATTCCGGTCAACGTGGTTGATACCCCGCATTTATGCGACTTTATTTTCCCCGCTATCGTCGATCGTAATCCTATCGTCATCGGTATATCCTCAAATGGCAAAGCGCCGGTGCTCGCGCGTTTACTTCGCGCACGGCTTGAAACCTTAATTCCGCAAGGTTATGGCAAATTAGCCAAGCTTGCCGGCGAGTTTCGTAGCGAGGTAAAAAGTAAAATCCCAACCCTGACAGGCCGTCGTCAGTTTTGGGAGCGTGCCTTTGAAGGTCAAGTTAGTCAGTTGATGTTTGCCGGTAATGAGCGTGAGGCTACTGCGCAATTACAAGCAGATTTAGACAGCACAGTAGCAGCGCTTAAAAACAGTGTTAATCATACTATTGATCCTAATACCCATAGTCCTGCTACAACGACTAGCCAGCATGCTGAGAGCTACAGTACAGAATCACTATCGGCAACTGCGCCTGTAGCAACAGACGAATTAACCGCTACTCAAAATGCTACTATTGTTGGTGAAGTCTATATCGTTGGTGCTGGCCCTGGTGATCCAGAGCTTTTGACTTTTAAGGCGCTGCGTCTCATGCAACAAGCGGATATTGTCTATTATGATGCGCTAGTATCACCGCAAGTATTGGATCTATGCCGCCGCGATGCCGATAAAGTATTTGTCGGTAAAAAGCGTAGCAACCATGCGGTAGCTCAGCTTGGTATCAATGAGCTGTTGGTCAATAGTGCAAAAGAAGGTCGACGCGTCGTTCGTCTAAAAGGTGGCGATCCCTTTATCTTTGGACGTGGCGGCGAAGAAATTGAAAGCTTACGTGCGCATGGTGTACCTTATCAAGTCGTACCCGGTATTACCGCTGCTAACGCTGCCGCCAGTTATGCTGGTATTCCGCTGACTCACCGTGACCACTCACAATCAGTACGTTTCGTCACTGGATTTTTGAAGGCTGGCGCACCCAATAGCAATTTTAAAAGCTTTTTAAATACTGATGAGACCGTTGTGTTTTATATGGGTTTGCATTCGCTGGCGCGTTTGACTGAAGGTTTAATTGACGCTGGGCGCAGTAGCGACACCTCGATAGCTATCGTCTCCAACGCCAGTATGCCCAATCAGCAAGTATTAACTGGTACGCTTGAGACTATTGTTGCTCAGCAAGAACAAGCACAACTACCAACCCCTGCCTTACTTATCATGGGTGACGTCGTCAGCTTACATCATGATTTGGCTTGGTATAAGCTACACAATCAGCAAAACAATCAAAATAGTGAACATACAGCTAGTAACTGGCTACGTGAAGGATCAGCTACTACGGACAAAGATTCAAAAAAACCTATAGACCAGCAAGCCCATGCGCTATCTATGGTGGCTAATTTGGCTGCACAGCAAGAAGAAGATTTGGAGCAGTTGGTGATTGGTTAGGTTTTATTATTAATTTCTAAAAAGCTAAGTCCTACCGATAATATATTGGCAGGACTTTTTTTATGCGCTTGCAACAGAGCAGAAGAGCAAACCGCAACAATTCTTGCTAGAATGACAGCTTTCTAATAAACATTCTTAAGCTCAACTATGTCTACACCTGCCGATACCAAGTTCATGCCTACTAAACCTTTAAACATCTTACACACCTCAGATTGGCATTTGGGGCGCAGGCTGTACGGCCGTATGCGTTATGACGAGTTTGAGGCCTTTCTTGACTGGTTATACGGCACCATTAGCGCGCAAAAAGTCGATGTATTAATTGTCGCAGGTGATATTTTTGACACTATGACGCCGAGTAACCGGGCGCAAGCGCTATATTATGAATTTTTAGGTAGGGTCTCAAAATCATGCTGCCAACATATCATCATTGTCGCGGGCAATCATGATTCCCCTACTTTTTTAGACGCTCCAAGCAATGTATTAAAATTCTTAAACGTCCATGTCATCGGCACCGCTTGCGAGGACTTAAACGATGAGGTCTTGGTATTAGATGACACAGACGGCGCGCCGCACTGCATCATCGCCGCTGTGCCTTATCTGCGTGATCGTGATGTCCGTAGCAGTAGCGCTGGTGAGTCGATGGGTAGCAAAGACGCCAATGTCATCAACGGCATTCGCGCCCATTATGATAACGTCGCCAGTATTGCCAAAGCAAAGCAAACAGAATTAGCCGAAGCAAACCAGCGTTATATCCCGATCATTGCCACAGGCCATCTGTTTGCAGCTGGCGGCAAGACTACCGAAGACGACGGCGTGCGCGATCTTTATGTCGGTTCGCTTGGTAAGGTGTCTGCTGATATGTTTGACGATGGCTTTGATTATGTCGCCCTTGGGCACCTGCACGTCCCGCAGCGGGTCGGCGGCCGTGAGACCATTCGCTATTCAGGCTCACCGATTGCCATGGGTTTTGGTGAAGCCAAGCAACAAAAACAAGTATTGCTGGTACAGTTTGGCGATGTGAAAAATGATTTTAGCGAGCAAAAATCGGCATCAAATACTACTGCTACAAGCAGTATGCCTCAGCTTACCGATACAGTGACTAAGATTGAAAAATCGGTAGAAAAAGCCGCTAAAAAATTAGCCAGTCAGGCGACTGACTTTATGGACGATTTGTTTGGATTTGACGAGCCATCGGTTAGTGATAATAAAGATGAGATGGTAAAAACTGCTGCCATAGAAAACGCTTTTGCTAATCAAGACGAACACAATCAATCACTGTCTATTGATACCGCTACTACCAATAAAACCCTGTACCGTAATGATTCTAATCAGATGCAAGTAGTTTCCCTACCTATTCCAAAATTTCAGAAACTGGCACAAATATCAGGTGATTTGGAATCGATTAGTCAGCATATTGATAAAAACATTCAATCTCTTGATGCAACAGACTCTATTTGGTTAGAAGTTATTTATACGGGCGATGAGGTTATCAGCGAGCTGCGTGAGCATATTCAGGCAATGATAGAAGGCTTGCCGTGTAAAGTGTTAAAGATTAAAAACACGCGTACCTATAATAAAGTGCTGAACCAACAACAAACCTCTGAGACTCTCCAAGACTTAAATGAAGCAGAGGTATTTGAGCGTTGCCTGACCACTCACAATATCCCTGATGAACAAAAATCGTCCTTACGTAACGCGTATGATCAAATCGTTTATAACCTGCAGCATGAAGATACTCAGGCTGAATAACTGAGGCTAAATAATAGCAGCACATTTTAGATGCCAGCTGATAGCTTCTTCACTTCTTACCACTACTCTCTTTATAATTGCTTTATACAAAAATAAGACCTGCCCATGCGACTGATTGAACTGCGACTAAAAAACCTCAACTCCCTAAAAGGTGAATGGCACATCGACTTTAGTGACCCCGCTTTTCTGAATGAAGGCATTTTTGCCATTACTGGGCAGACGGGCGCTGGCAAGACCACCATCTTGGATGCAATTTGCTTAGCGCTTTATAGTCAAACGCCAAGATTGGGCGATATTACCGGCTCGACGAACGAAATCATGACCCAAGGTACGGGTGAATGCTCAGCAGAAGTTATTATCGAGATTGATGCCAAACGTTATCAATGCTATTGGTACCAACATCGCGCTCACAAAAAAGCCAAAGGTAACTTATTACCGATTAGACATGAGATTAGTGAGGTCAAAACTGGCAAAATTTTAGAAGAGAAAAAATCCAAAACTTCCGCCTATATTCAAGACCTCATCGGCATGGATTTTAATCAATTTACCCGCTCAATTATGCTAGCACAGGGCAGTTTTGCCGCGTTTTTAAAGTCTGATATTGGCGATAGAGCGGCCATTTTAGAGAAAATAACCGGCACTGCCATTTATGCCAAAATATCGCTAAACGTCCATGAGAAACATCGTACTGAAAAAGAAGCGCTTGGCAAGCTACAAGCAGGCGTGGATAGCTTATCCTTGTTAAGCCCTGAGGATGAAAAGCGACTGGCAGCAGAGTTAGAGACTCTGAATGAGCAGCAAAGCAAGCAGCGCCAAACCTTCAAAACCCTAAGCGAGCAGCTACAATGGCTGGACAGCGTTCAGCAGCTACAGCAAAGTTTATCAACCTATCAGACCGAGTTTGTAGTGGCACAGCAGGCACAGACAGATTTTATTCCAGAAGCCGAGCGCCTAGATATTGCTAATAAAGCCTTGGAAATTGATAGCCACTTTCGAGAGCTAAGCTATAGCCGAGAGTTGGTCAATCGACTTAGCAGTGAACAACATCAGTTACTCAGTAAGATCCCATCTCAGCAGGCAGTGCTTACACAAGCTACGACTCATTTAAACGATATCACTACCATTGAAAAGCAAGCAACAGATAATCTGCAAACCACTCTGCCTATTATTACAAAGACACGTGAGTTGGATGCTGAGATAAAACAGCAATCCCATTCTTTGGTAGACGATAATCAACGTAAAGACGACTTAGTCAATAATACGCAGCGATTACGCCACGAAATAGCCAGCCACAGCCAAATAGAACAAGACACTAAGACTCAGCTTAGCAGTATAGAAAAGTATTTTAGCGATTTCCAAGAACTAAACGCTCTCGACACAGACGTGGCGACCTTTGATAGCAACTGTAGCCGGTTAAAAGCATTGTTAGAAGATAACGTCAGCTTAGCGGCGGATAAGTTTGCGCAGGACACTCAATCAAGCCAGCTACAAGCTCGTTTTGATAATTTATCTAAACAGCAAGACGCAAATCAGATAGCGATAACCAAGCAACGCGAGCAACTTACAAGCTTACAACAGCAGCAAGCGGCACTTATCGAAAAACAATCGCTTGCTAGTATGCGCCGTGAGCAAGAGCAAGTCGATCAGATAAGCGCTCAGATTGTACAAGCCAGCTTTAAGCTACAGCAGCTGTCTGAACTTACTCGTCAAATCGAAAAGACGAAGCTCTCGCTACCCACACTAAATAAGGAATTAACTTCCTTAGAAACACTCATTGCTGATCATAAGTCAGATATTGAAGTTACTAAGCTCAAAAAACAAGAAAGACAAGAGCATCTAGATTTGTTGCAAAAGGTCGCCAAGCTTGAAGATTATATAGCAGAACTAGAAGATGGGACGCCCTGCCCACTCTGCGGTGCGCATGAACACCCTTATGGCGCACATCATCCACTACTAGACAATGACAATGCTAATCACAATCAGCCGTCTAAAACACAACAAGCTCGGCTACAAATAGCGGAACTAGAGACCATTATTGATAATCTTGAGCAGGCTTTATCGAAACATCGTATCGACCATGCCACAAAAAAAGAGACACTGAATAACCAAGAGCAACAATTAGCGCCCCTACAGCAGCGATCTAAAACCTTACATGAGGATATCCAGTCTGACCTACATTTGCTATTTGAGACTAAGAACGATTACTCTGAAGCAATCGCAGCAATTATCGACCCTCTTACGCAGATAAACGATAACATTGATGCGACTACTGCGAACATAGAGCTTATCTTATCCTTATTAGACACCGCCAAACACCACCTGACTGAACATAAACAGTCTCTTAAAACTATAATGGACAAATATGAGCACTTAACTGAAAGTGCGACAAAACTCAGTACGGCTATTGAAGCTGATGAAAAAAAGCAACAAGCGGTCAGTCATGACATTAACAACCTGACAACTAACATCAAGCTTAACTCGCAAAAGATTGTTGGAATAGAAGATAAGCTTGCTGCTAACTTCTCGGAGCTAACGCCGGTTATGACTACTGTTTCATCGCTAACGCACAAGTATCCTGCAGATAAATATAAAGATTATTTAACGACGGCGCTCAATGCGGCAGACGTATCTGAAGCACTTAAGCAACTAGATGATAGTTTTGATAAGCAAACGGTAATAGATCGCGCAGACTATGACCGTCATATTGAAAAACTGCGTCAACAGCGCAGCGCTTTAAACCAGTTAAAACAACATTTTAATGAGCAAAAAAATAGCCAGCATCAGCTGACCAATACCTTAAGCAGTTTGACTGCGCAGATTGAAACCAAGCAAACGCAGCTTAGTCATGATGAAATAGCGCTCAAAGAACTGCACAATTCAATTACTAATAAAATTAGAGTTATTGAACAATTACAGCAAGATAGAAAAGAGATTTTTGCAGATAAAAATACAGATACTGAAGAAGATCGGTTACGCAATATTGTCGATGAAGCGAAATCTAAGCAAGCGTCTGCACAAAGACAGTTAGATAAGGTAGAGCACGATTTAGAGCAGTTGGAGCGTAGCAAGCATCAGCTGACCACAGAGCTGCGGTCTGCGACTACCACCTTAAATACGCAGCAAAGCGCCTTTGCAGAGTTACTTACAGAGTCACAGTTCGTGGATGAAGCGGCATTCGTTAGCGCTCGCTTGCCGAAAGAAGCGCGAGAAGCATTACATACACGTAAATTAGCACTTGATAATGCGCTACAGCAAGCGAAACTACAATTAGATAGTACCCAGCAAGCGTTAACGCTAAAACTTGCTACTGCTATGACCGAGGAAAGCCAAGAAACGCTTGCAAGCCAGCATCAGCAAATACAAACGGATATCGATGAGTTAAGTCAAAAAATCGGTGCAATTGACCAAAAGCTCAAAGATAACGATAATCAAAAAGGCCAACAAGCGGAACAGCTCGTTGCGATTGATGCGCAAAAACAGAAACTACAAATCTGGCAGCAGCTACACACGCTAATTGGCTCAGCTGATGGCAAAAAATATCGCACCTTCGCCCAAGGCTTAACGTTTGAGGTCATGATTAGTCATGCCAATACGCAATTGCAAAAGATGAGTGATCGTTATTTACTCATTCATGATGATAGCAGTCCGCTTGAGCTTAATGTCATCGACAACTATCAAGGCGGTGATATTCGCAGTACCAAAAATCTTTCTGGCGGTGAAGGCTTTATTATCAGTCTAGCATTGGCGCTTGGTCTTTCACAGATGGCCAGTCATAACATTCGCGTTGACTCTTTATTTTTGGATGAAGGCTTTGGTACGCTTGATGAAGACTCCTTAGATATTGCACTCGACACCTTAACCAGCTTACAGCAAGAAGGTAAATTGATCGGCATCATCTCTCACGTACAGGCGTTAAAAGATCGTATCTTAACCCAAATAAAAGTCGAAAAACTCTCTGGCGGCTTTAGTCAAATCAGTGGTCAAGGCTGTCAAAAGATAGTCATATAAAATCATCAAAAAATAATAATGGCTTGTATCAGCCAATAAAAGCCCACTGCTAAATAAATTAACAGTGGGCTTTCATAGGTATCACAAATACTAATTACTTGGTAACAATACCACTTAGTTCACTCATTAGTACTGACAGTGTTGATAAACCAACCTGACTGTCTTCATCTTCACCATAAATATCATCAAGCTTATGCATCTCTGTCGTTACTGCTGCTAGCTGATCGAGATGACGAGAACGCCACTCGCTAAATGCTTGCTTGGCATCTGGTTTAGATAACAGCGCATCCATCAATAAGCGCAAGCTACGTGATAGCTCATTGACTAGGGCATGGCGCGCACGGCGATCCCAATAATCATGCTGCGGTAAAGTGGCGATATTATCCATCATCCAATCTAACTGTAAGACATGGTACGCCTCAAAGTACAGCGTTGCAATTTCATCGACAGGTCGCTCATATTGCTCAGCCAATAATGCCGCATCTAGCGCATCGACATGATAAGGTAGCATCGCAAACATCGTCGCATCACTCTCGGACAGATCTTCTTGCATCAAGCTGGTGGCATCCTCTTGCAAATATTCTGCAAATTGCTGTTCAATGAAACCGCCAGATTTGGTTAATTTTTCAACACTGCTTCTAAAGCGATTAATCATATCAGCGACTTGCAAGTCTTGTCCAAAGGCATTGATAAACCAGACAACACCTTGCTCAAGCGCATCACGCAGACGCAGCTCAAGTTTTAGCAGCAGTGTTGCGTCAATTTGGTTATCTAACGCTTCAAGCTTTTTCCATGCTATTGAGACATTGAAGACATCACGGCTAATAGCGTAACCCCGTACGATGGTTGCCAATGATTGATCGGTTTCTTCATAGAGACGGAACAGTGCCTCAATACCTAAGCGGTTAACCACACTATTGGTCAAATAAGTACTAATAATCTCACGATGCAAGCGGTGCTCAGTCATCTCATCAAAGAACCGCGTAGCCAGCTCATCAGGGAAGTACTTACGTAACTCATTGACGAAATACGGATCATCTGGCAAATCAGACAGTAGCAGATTGTCATATACCCACATCTTGCCATAAGCCATGACGACTGCTAACTCTGGGTTGGTTAGGCCAGTGGTTGCTTTTTGACGTTTGGCAATATCTTCATCCGATGGCAAATACTCGATCGCGCGATCCAGACGCCCTTCACTCTCCAACATCTGGATAAAGCGTTGATGATCACTTAAATTGGCCGCCGCACGAATGTGGCTGAGCTCAATCGCTTGGGGTTGTAGATAGTTTTGGCGCAATACCAGCTCTGCTACGGTATCGGTCATAGACTCAAGCAATTCATTACGCTGTTTTAAGGTCATATCACCTTGCTCAACGACTTTGCCAAGTAAGATTTTGATATTAACTTCGTGATCTGAGCAGTTAACACCGCCTGAGTTGTCGATAGCATCGGTATAAATACGGCCACCTGTTTGTGCATATTCGATACGGCCTTGCTGAGTAAAGCCTAAGTTACCACCCTCACCCACGACCGCCGTACGCAGCTCACCACCATTGATACGTACCGCGTCATTAGCACGATCACCGACATCGGCATGGCTCTCGTTTTCGCTTTTCACGTAAGTGCCGATACCACCGTTCCAGATGAGATCAACAGGCGATTTTAGTAATGCACTGATAAAATCATTAGGCGCAAGACTATCTTCACTGATATCGAACAGCGCTTTCATCTCAGCACTGATGGTGATGCTCTTATCTTGACGAGAGAACACACCGCCGCCTTGACTGATGAGCGATTTTTCATAATCATCCCACGTCGAGCGTGGCATTTTAAACAAACGCTCGCGCTCTGCGTAAGAAGCAGCGGTATCAGGATTAGGATCAACAAAGATATGCAGATGGTTAAAAGCAGCGACTAGCTTGGTATGGGTAGATTGCAGCATACCGTTACCAAAGACATCACCACTCATGTCACCAATACCAACCACAGTAAAGTCATCACGATTTTGGATATCCATACCACGCATACGGAAATGACGCTTGACGGACTCCCAACCACCGCGAGCCGTAATACCCATCGCTTTATGATCATAGCCAACTGAGCCACCTGAAGCAAAGGCATCGTCCAGCCAGAAGTTATATTCAGCAGACAAAGCGTTGGCAATATCAGAGAACGTCGCTGTCCCTTTATCGGCAGCCACTACCAAGTACGGATCATCTTCGTCATAACGCACAGTATCAGCTGGCGGAACAATTTGTCCATCAACGATATTGTCAGTGACATCAAGCATACCGCGTAAAAACGCTTGGTAGCAGGCAATGCCTTCTGCTTGAAACGCTTCACGGCCATCAGCCATGGTTTTGGTTTTGACAATAAAGCCACCCTTTGAGCCTACTGGCACAATCACCGCATTCTTAACCATCTGCGCTTTGACTAGTCCGAGTACTTCGGTGCGGAAATCTTCCATCCGATCTGACCAGCGCAAACCACCACGAGCCGCCTTGCCGCCACGCATATGTACTGCTTCAACGCGTGGTGAATAAACAAATATTTCAAACATCAATTTAGGCTTAGGCAAGTTAGGAATATTGGCTGCTAAGAACTTAAACGACAAGCGGTCTTTACGCTGATCATTGCTATCGGTTTGATAAAAGTTTGTACGTACCATGGCATTGATTAAGTCCAAGTACCAGCGCAAGATTCGATCTTCATCCAAACTATCTACATCTGCCAATGCAGCGATGATTTGTTGTTCAATCTGAGCGGTCTTTTCGCGGCGTTCTTCTTCACTATGTTTAGGGTTCATGCGCGCATCGAACAAACTGCCTAAAGTCACACTGATAGCGCTATTTTTCACCACAGTTTGCTGGATATAAGCACTAGAAAAAGGTGCTTTTGCTTGTATCATATAGCGCGATAACGCACGCAGTACGACCACATCATAAGTATCTAGTTTAGTAATTAATACCAGCTCGTTAAAGGAGTCACTCTCAACACGTCCAGCCCAAATTTGCTTTAGACTATCTTCAAACTGACCACGCACGACTTGCATATTGACAGTATTAACGTTTTCTAATATCAGCTCATATTCTTGCATCCAAATCGGCTGATCTGGCAGGTCAAACTCATACGTCTGTGCTGAGATAACTGATACACCAAAGTTTTCTAGAATCGGTAGTACTTTGGATAAAATTACTGGTTGATTGCGACCGTACAGTTTTAAATGTAACTGATTTCCTGCATCTCCTGTTGACTGGTATAAGTGCCAAATCATCGGCTGCTCATCGCTCAAGCTTGCCAAACGCTTAGTATCTTCAACCGCCGTACGCGCATCAAAACGCTCTTCGTAAGCTGCAGGAATGTAGTCTAGGAAACGACGCGTTAAGGAATTGGCTTGTTGTTCCCCAACATTATCAAGCAGCATTTGCTGATAATGATCAGTCCATGATTTCATAAGTGCTGATAGTTCAGCCTCAAGTGCAGCGTTATCGACATCGTTAACTTGACCTGGTACCGTGCGCACGTGTACATGTACGCGTGCGTGTTCAGATTCATTGAATTCGGTCGTAAAGCCAGATGATGTGCCACCATAAGCTTCTTTTAGCACTTTTTGTACTTCAATGCGCAATTCAGTGTTGAATTTATCACGAGGGATATAAACGAGGCACGACACAAAGCGCTGATAATGGTCAATACGGCTAAATAAGCGTAGGCTCTTTTTGTCCTGTAATTGGGTAATACCAGAAACGATAGGATATAACTCTTCAACGCTGGCTTGAAATAGATCATCACGCGGTAAAGTATTAATGACATGCATCATTTTATAATAAGCATGTCCTGCACGCGGTAAGTCAGCCATTGCCATAATTTTGTTGGCTTTTTCACGTAACAGCGGGATTTGTTGTACGCTAAGCTGATAGGCTTGAGATGTTAAAAGACCAATAAAACGGTATTCACCAACCAGTTTCCCATTATCATCGAACTTATGAATACCTAAGAAATCCATATATACTGGGCGATGAACAGGAGACACGCGGCTTGATTTGGACAGCATTAACACTCGTGGCTCGGTCAAAAGCTGTTTGAGTTCTTTAGGCAGTCTATCAAAGCTTTCTGAAAGCTTATCTTCTTCAGCACCGCGTAGTAGACCAAGACCACTATTACCAATGGCAAACAAATCTAGATCGGCATTTTGATTAGCACCGCCTTGTTTATTGTCTGACTTGTCATCAACAGCGATATAATTGCCACCTTCGAGACGATACTCACGATAGCCTAAAAATATAAAGTGGTCGTCTAAAATCCAATCTAAAAAGGCTTGAATTTCTTGCTGAGAATAATAAACTTCCGGTAGTGGCTTTTGTGACAGCTCAGTTTGAATATCAGTTAAACGTGCACGCATCTCCTTCCAGTCGCCAACCACGGTATCAAGCGTATCAACTTTATCTAAAAGTATCTGATGTAGCGCCTCTAACTCATCATCATTTTGATATGCAATCTCGCAATGGATGAGCGACATATTAGACGTCGCACTTTCATCAGCATTATCAACTTGGGTCAAATCGCCGTTTTCATCTCGCGTCACGCTGATGATTGTATTATAAGTGCGGTGAACATCGATACCTTGTGCTTCAAGGCTCATAAGCATTGTATCTACCAAAAATGGCCGATCGTATGCCACCATTTGAATAATAGTATGTGAGCTATGAAAATGCTGTTCTTCAGCGATAGGGTTAAAGACCGCTAACTGCGGCTTACTACCTTCATAGGCTTTTAGTAGCGTAAAGTGATGTAATGCCATACCTGCCAAATCAGCATCATTTATGACGTCTGCAGTTTCATGGTGCAGCGGTCGGTAATAGCTATTGATAAAATGATCAAGTAGTGATTTGTCTTTTTGCACATAACTGGTTGCAATATCACTTATCTGGCCAATGCGCTCTTTTGTGATACCAAGAGAGTTGGGCATAGCGTTCGTCCTTTTTATAAGTTTGATTTTTTTAATTAAATGTCGTTTACGTTTTTGTTTGATATTCTACTATTCAAACGTCTTTGACCCGTATACTTCGCTAGTCTGATGGATTGTAACCCACCTATCAGTATAGCTAAAGTGTAAAAAATTATTTCATGAATACGTACCGTCTTGATAACCTTTATTCATAAGATATTTGTTCATTATATCGCTAATTTGATAGTAATATCTTTTAAATATTCTTTTATGTAGATATTCTATGCTTTTACTAAATGATAGTAGACAATATTTTGACCAAACAAATTCTTTAGGCAATGTCGGTGGGTAGATATATATTGATAAGGTTGTCTGAAGTAAGGTTAGCCAATAGATACGAATGGCAATAGGTGAGACTTTTTTGTTAGAATACAGCAGTATGTTTAACAGTGTTTTACTGTTTCACTATTAACGCTTAATTAAGGGTAAGATGTATGATGAATATTTTGGTGATCGGCTCAGGTGGTCGCGAACACGCATTGGCTTGGCAATGTGCCAAAAATGATAACGTGCAGCGTATCTATGTCGCACCTGGTAATGCTGGCTCCGCTTTGGAACCCAAATGCCAAAATGTTGTCTTAAAATCTACCAGTAGTGACGCTAGTGAACATAGCGCTGTCATCGAATTTTGTCAAAATAATGCCATTGATATGGTCATTGTTGGTCCTGAAGCTCCGTTAGTTACCGGTATTATCGACGCTTGCCGTGATGCTGGTATCAAAGCATGGGGGCCGACTGCCTATTGCGCTCAGTTAGAAGGTTCAAAGACCTTTGCTAAAGAATTTATGGCTCAGAACAATATTCCTACTGCCGCCTATCAAGGCTTCACCGATGCGACGGCTGCTAAAGCTTATATCGATGAGCAAGGCGCACCGATCGTTATCAAAGCAGATGGTCTCGCTGCTGGCAAAGGCGTTATTGTAGCTGAGACTATTGAACAGGCTTATGATGCAATTGACGATATGCTAGCGGACAATAAGTTTGGCGATGCTGGTAGTCGTGTGGTGATTGAGCAGTTTTTACAAGGCGAGGAAGCAAGCTTTATCTGTATGATTGATGGTGATAACATTTTACCAATGGCGACCAGCCAAGATCATAAGCGTGCGTATGAAGGCGATACTGGTCCCAACACAGGCGGTATGGGCGCGTATTCTCCAGCACCAGTAGTCACTCAAGACGTGCATGATAAAGTGATGGCGCAAGTGATTCAGCCAGTGGTTGATGCCATGAAAGCTGCAGGTCATCCTTATACAGGCTTTTTGTATGCAGGTCTGATGATCGATAAGTCAGGCGACCCTTATGTCATCGAATTCAATTGCCGTTTTGGCGATCCAGAAACGCAGCCTATTTTGATGCGTCTTCAGTCATCTATGGTAGACTTAATTGCTCAAGGACTGGCAGGTCAATTGCCGAATGCAGCTAAATGGGATACGCGCCCTGCCCTTGGTATTGTTATCGCCTCTAAAGGCTATCCTGAAACTTCATCGAAAGGTGATGTGATTGCTGGCTTGCCCGAACTTGGCGTTGATAACGATGACTCAGTCAAAGTTTTTCATGCAGGTACTGCATTTTCTCAAGATGGCACTGACCTTGGTTCACAAGATGCAAGCTATGATAATAATGCTAAAGAAGTGATTACAAATGGTGGCCGTGTATTGTGCGTGACTGCTTTAGCAGATAGTATTTTAGACGCGCAACAAGCAGCACTTGCCGTCACAGGTGCTATCAGTTTCGATGGTGCGCATTATCGCCGTGACATAGGTCATCATGCTATTACACGCGAGCAGTCTTAGACCCAGTCGTATTTGAGACAGTATATTTTGTCCCAATATTTTGTTTTATTAATAAGTTATATGACTCAAACCCCAGTTTAAACATGAGCTGGGGTGTTTTAGTATTTTCATTCGTATTATGACCTAAAGGTCAGTACGACTTTGTATACTAACCTTGCATGTTCCTTGTATTGTTAGTCTTAAACCCGCAAATCAGTACAATCTGATGAATGGTTATATTTATGGCACATGATACGTCTAGACCTTCTAATAACAATAGGCAATCAATTGACACCCTAAAAACCTCTGGGTTTGAACGTCGATTATCGATTGCCAAAACCTCTTTGAACATTGGTCGTCGTTGGGCAGGTAATAGTATGTCTGGTATATTTTTGGATAAGCAGGCACGCTCGAAGCGCAATCAAGTTTTTATGGAGGCGCAAGCAAACTATGTCGCAGAAGAGCTAGGTAAACTAAAAGGCTCAGTGGTTAAGATTGGTCAAATGTTGGCGTTGTATGGTGAGCATATATTACCGCCAGAAATCACCAAAGCGTTGCAAACGCTTAATGATGACACGGCTACTCTCGCTTGGCCAAAAATAGAACAAACCCTTCAGCATATATTAGGTGACAAGCTAAATGAGCTCGAAGTGGATTCGGTTCCTATTGGTACCGCCTCCCTTGCCCAAGTTCACCGTGCAACGGTACTAGAAACTGGCGAGCAAGTCGTACTAAAAATACAGTATCCAGGTGTAGCAGAAGCGATCGACTCTGATCTTGCACTGTTTAAACGCTTACTAAAGGTAAGTAACGTGGTACCACAAACACGTGCACTTGACACTTGGTTTGAAGAGATACGCGACCTACTCCATAATGAAGTTGATTACAATACTGAAGCTGCAACGACAGAGCGCTTTTATAGTCGTCTGGTTGACGATCCTCGCTATATCGTACCGAAGATTAATCGTAATTACTCAAGCAAGCGTTTACTGTGTATGACTTATGAGCCTGGTGTCTCTGTCACCTCAGAAGCGCTGCAATTGATATCGCATGAACGACGCAATGCTATTGGTCAAGCAGCCATAGAAGTTATGATGCAGGAGATTTTCGTTTGGGGTGAGATGCAAACTGATCCAAACTTTGGTAATTACTTGGTACGTATCAGTGATAACTTTGAAGAGTTAGATAAACTTATCTTATTAGATTTTGGCGCTATTAGGCAGTTTGATAATACGCTATTGACCATTGCGCGTAACTTATTACGTGCAGGCTACCATCATGATCATCAATTAATGGTAGAAGGTATGACAGGTTATGACTTTTTTAATACGATGAGTGATAAAGTTCGTTCCGATATCGCCTCATTATTTTTGCTTGCGACAGAACCTTTTAGTCATCCTGATGCTAACCTTGATATTCCTGCAGACTGTTTAGATGAACAAAAACGTTATATTTGGGCCAATAGTAAATTGCATTCACGTATATCAGAGCGTGCTACACAAGCGATTCAGTCGTTCGAATTTAATTTACCTCCAAAAGAGTTTATGTTTATTAGCCGTAAATTTATTGGTGCTTACACTTTTTTGACGGTTGTTAATGCGCATACTAATTCAGAAAAATTGGTAAAACCTTTTTTATAAAATTATTATCGACCCTCCTTAAATTTTGAAAACCGCTCTTTGTAGCGGTTTTTTATTGTTTTACCGTTTTATTTGCTTAGGCTATTTTATATAGTTATATCTCAATAATGCCATTCAGTTTTACATAATTTTCCATTACTTAGGCTATTTACTTTTGTCATTACTATACGTTGTTTGCACACCAATCATCAAACCTTGTTTTATAACCTTGAGGCTTTGTCATGACTAGCTCCCAACACGTCTCCCCTCGAGCTAAATACTTGACTTCAAAGTGAGTACGCTGACTTTCAATAGCTATTTTATGGCGATTGTTAGGCAATACCCAAACAGTCGTCGCCTGCTCAACTGCATTGTCCATATAGGTGTCTATATTGGTTGCCAGAATCACAGTGCCGCCTATTTGCAAACGAGATAATAAAAATTCGAAGAAAGGCATATTTAGCCACTGCTGATTAAGGTTATGCTGTTCTGGGTTTGGATAAAGCAGATAAATACTTGTCAAACAATCGGGAGGCAGCGCGTGTACAGTCCATGCAATAGCATCAGCGTGGATGGGTGTTAGGTTATCTGGCAGTTGTTGCTCAAATAGTTTGGTGAAAGCTTCAAATTTATTACGTGTACGTTCAATAGCAATCAGATGTTTATCAGGATGCTCGGCTGCAAAACTAAGTGCATGCTTGCCCTTCCCTGCTCCAATCTCCAACACCAAAGGCATATTACTGTTACTATTTTTTATAACGCTTGGAACGGTAAAATCACGCGGTGCTGAGAGTTTTTGTGGTTGAAATGCACGCTTTTGCTGATGCGTAAACTCAATATTTTTAGTCATCTACTGTCCTTAAAGCATTTGTCTTTTGTCATCATCGAGCCCCATGCTATTATATAGGCAATTCACTTTAATAGTAATATGACAACAGTGAGTAACGCGTTAGGTTCTATCAATCGCAGCATAACAAAGGATAGATAGGATTGCGTATTACTGTTTCTTAATAATACTGAATGCTACCAATAAATTTGAGACTACTATTACCCTTATTATGACTAAAACGACTCCCGACACTTCCCCTAAGACCTATCCTTGCCCGCGTTGTGGTACTCAGACCACATGGCAGGACAATAAATACAAGCCATTTTGTAGCAGTCGCTGTAAGCTGATTGACTTGGGCGCATGGGCTAATGAGGACTATACTCTACCTGCAGAAACCACCCCTTTCTCTGACGAGCTATAGCCCATACCTTTTATTTTACTAACTTATCATCTTAAGGATGTTTTGCATGTCAGCTACTTATCTGATGCCTACCTATAATCGTCAGCCTATCAGCTTCACCCATGGTTCGGGAAGCTGGTTATATACCAAAGATGAAACTCCATATTTAGATGCACTTACAGGCATTGCAGTGTGCGGCTTAGGGCATTGTCATCCGAAGGTTACCGAAGCTATTCAGCAGCAGGCTGCCACTTTGGTTCATACCAGCAATTTGTTTGGCATCGATTGGCAAGAACGTGCAGGAGAAGCACTTTGTACTGCAGCACAAATGGATAGCGTGTTTTTTGCCAATAGTGGTGCTGAGGCCAATGAAGCTGCTCTAAAGATGGCGCGACTTTATGCTCACCAGCAAGGCTTTAAACGTCCAAAAGTTATTGTGATGGAGCAATCATTTCATGGTCGTACTTTACTATCGTTATCAGCGACTGCCAATCCTAAAGCGCGTGAAGGTTTTTATACCTTAGATGATGATTTTATCCGTGTGCCCTTCGGTGACATCGCAGCTATCAAACAAGCGGCCAAAGATTATGATGATATTTGTGCAATATTCATCGAACCTATTCAAGGCGAAGGCGGTCTCAATACTGCAGCTAATGGATTTAGCTATTTAGAAGAGCTACAAGCACAATGTGAGACAAACAACTGGCTCTTTATGATTGATGAAGTACAGACTGGCAACGGACGTACGGGCAAATATTTTGCTTATCAACATAGCAACGCTCGTCCTGATGTATTGACTACTGCTAAAGGCCTTGGTAATGGTTTTCCTGTAGGCGCCTGTATGGTACGCGGACGTGCTAACGGCTTATTCGGCGCAGGCAGTCATGGTTCTACTTATGGCGGCACACCGCTTGCAAGTCGCGTAGTACATAGTGTGTACGATGTATTGGCAAATAGCGGCATAATGGAAAACGCGTTAACCGAAGGTCAGTTTATTCGTAAAAGCATAACGGACGAGCTGCAACAATACGACGTTAGTAGTCGCGGTGCTGGAATGATGATAGGTATTGTCTTACCCAATACCATGGACTGTAGTCAGCTGGTGGATCTAGCACGCGATGAGCACAAACTAATCATCAATGTCACAGGCGGTCATGTCGTACGCCTATTACCGCCACTAAACATCAGCCGTCATGAAAGCCAGCAAGTTATTGAGCGATTAGTTAACTTATTGAGGCCCTTACTTTAAACTGGTTTTGTCATATACTTGATATATACTAAAGACCAAAGAGCCCTAAATAAGATTTATTTAGGGCTCTTTTCGTATCTCTATAACTTTACGCTTATTGACCATTAACAAGCATGGAAGTATTTTTTTAAAACTTCTAAGCAGCGAGTAATCTTTGCAGGCTGCTGCTCACGATTTAGGGTGACTGCATATAATACAAAGCTTGGTAACTGATAACCTGTCAATACTTCCACCAATTCACCACTTTCTAACTCTTTTTTAGCATCCATCTCCAACATTCTAACCAAACCATGCCCCTCTTTGGCCAAAGTAGTAGCCATAAAGACATTGTTGGTATGAATACGAGAGTCCATCTTTATACGCGTCTTTTTGCCAGTTTCGGTCTGGGTAAGCTCAACTTGATTAGAGTCTTTCATGATGTCAATACAAATTAGCTGATGCATCGCTAGATCTTTTGGGCTTTCAAGTTTTTTACGCTGACGTAAATATTGCGGCGATGCAATCAGTACTTGACGTACATCTGTCAACGGATGACTACTTAACGTAGAATCATTGATTGTGGGGCTCATACGTATGGCAATATCAATGCGCTCATCAATCATATCAATATAATGATTGTCCGCAAGATAAGTGATACTTAAGTCGTCATGCGCCGCCATCCATGTAGATAATGCTGGCAAAATATGATTAACGCCAAGCTCAGGTGTAGTAGCAATACGCAAACTACCTGCTAACTCATCACGCAACTGATTAACTTTAATTCTGCCCTGCTCTGCAGCACTAACGACATCTTTGGCCGCTTCATAAAAACTCTCACCTGCTTCAGTCAGGCTTAACTTGCGTGTAGAGCGATGTAATAACACTACACCTAGCTCATTTTCTAGTGATCGTATCTGTTGGCTGACTGCACTAGTTGTGATGCCAAGCTCACGAGCCGAACCACTAAAAGAGCCATGTCCGACCACACTGGCGAACACAGCCATACCGCGTAAATTATCTAACATAGTCTCACCTGGTAAACTTTCTGGTTGTTAATATAACTTAACCAGTATATCGGATTTTGTACATTTTTCATATTACCGTATATCAGTAGTACCATTTATTTTTAAATATAAAACAAAGTAATATCAATACGTTGGCTTTTGACTATGATAATTTGTAGTTAGACGCTGTTTATAAATGATTACTTTTACTACTTGCAAGAATCTAGCAAACTATTTAATAAAAATTAACACTGAAAAAATGAATAAAATGAGATTCTCCGCCATATAAAGTAACGATGGCATAGGTATATTAATGGCTAAATAAGTTTGACCTTACCCATTTTTCCTTCGCCACGAGCAGACAAATACTGCATGACAGGTGACTCAAGTAACATGGTTTCTGCAACTGAGGTGGCTTGCAAAACGCGTTGACGCTGACGCAGCTCAGGGGTTTTATTCTCATCTTGCATCACACTGCTGTCTACTTGCAAACTTACATCTGCCTTAGGAAACTGCTGTTGTAGCTTTGCAGCCAGTGCTTGAAAGGTAGTTTGCAAATGCTTGCTATCGACACCAGTCACAAATACTGCGTCTCCATTGCAGTCGCCAGTCATCATACCTTGACGAGCAAGGGCTAACTCATCTTGCGCAAGGTTGCTATTCTCACGAGCCTCTTGTAGCCAATAGTCCCACTTCTCTGGTGTCCATTCTCCTGTCAGCTCTTGCGGTGGGCAACGTAGCAAAACACGTGGGTCATTGTCTTGAGAATATAATTGAGAATCATTTCGATTTGGCTCAGAAATTGGTTCAGGCTCAGAAATTGGTTCAGGCTCAGAAATTGGTTCAGGCTCAGAAATTGGTTCAGGCTCAGAAATTGGTTCAGGCTC